>NHEC01000021.1 GCA_002171655.1 Planctomycetes bacterium TMED75 | reverse complement strand
CCCGGGGGATTCGGGTCGAGCCGCCGACCATCACGATTTCCGCGACGTCGGAAGGGGAGAGGCCGCCGTCCTTGAGCGCGGTTTCGCAGGGAATGCGCAGACGGTCGAAGAGGTCCTCGCAGAGTTCGTTGAACTTCGCGCGAGTGACGGTGACCTGCAAGTGCTTCGGACCCGCCTGGTCGGCGGTGATGAAGGGCAGGTTCACCGAGGTTTCCAGCTGCTGGGAAAGCTCGATCTTCGCCTTTTCAGCAGCTTCCTTGAGTCGCTGCAGGGCCATCGCATCCTGGCGGATGTCGATGCCTTCGCTCTTGCGGAACTCGTCCGCGAGATAGTCGATCAGTCGCTGGTCGAAGTCGTCACCACCCAGGTGGCCGTCCCCGTTGGTCGCCAGGACCTCGAAGACGCCGTCGCCCACGTCGAGGATCGAGACGTCGAACGTACCGCCACCGAGGTCGAAGACCGCGATGCGCTGGTTGGTCTTCTTCTCGAGTCCGTAGGCCAGAGCCGCGGCGGTGGGTTCGTTGATGATTCGGTCGACCTTGAGCCCGGCGACTTCGCCCGCATCCTTGGTGGCCTGCCGCTGGCTGTCGTTGAAGTAGGCGGGGACGGTAATGACCGCACGCTCGACGGTTTCGCCGAGGTAGTCTTCTGCTGTCTTCTTCAGATCCTGAAGGATCATCGCCGAGATCTCAGGAGCAGAGAGCGTGTTTCCGCGTACGTTGACCTTCACGAGGTCGTCGCCGGATCCCTCCACCTGATAGGGGACGAGCTTTTCTTCCTGCTCGACCTCGTCGTGTCGTCGCCCCATGAATCGCTTGATGGAGAAGACGGTGTTTTCAGGGTTGGTCACCTGCTGGTGACGAGCGGGTTGACCGACGAGTCGATCACCCTTGTCGGTGAAGCCGACCACGGAAGGCGTAGTCCGGTTTCCCGTTGAGTTGATGATTACCTTCGGTTCGCCACCCTCCATCACTGCTACGACGGAGTTGGTGGTGCCGAGGTCGATGCCGATTATTTTTGACATGGTTTGAGTTCCTTTCCTCCGACGTCCCTTCGTGCCGTGGTGTCCCACGCGCATCCCAGGTCGCCGGTGCGTGCATCCATGACCGATGCAGTGCACTGAATAGATGGCAACTTCAATGCCAGTCGAAAGCGACCTCAGGACCCTCCGCAGGGCCTTCAGGGGCCATGCAGGGCCTATGATGGTGTCCTCTCCGTCACCCCAGGCACCCAAAGCTGCCAGTTTGGCACGAGGCACTCCTCATGCACCTTGCCCCTTCTCGACCCCCCTCGGTCACCACCATCCGCTTTCGGCGGGTCTGTTCCTGGTTTGCGGCCTTGGTGTGCCTTCTGGTGCTGGCGTTGGTCGTCGTCGCACCCATCGCGTGGTTGGTCGGGGATACCTCCCTGTGGTGGCAACGCCTGTCCTGGATTCCCGCAATTCTGCTGGTTCCTCCGCTCCTTCTGGCTCTGGTGCTGTCGATCTGGATGGACGGCCGTTGGGGCAGAGCGCTTCGAGCGGCTCTGTGGCTTGGTCTGCTGTTTTCCGTGGCCTGGGTGAGTGGTGTCGATTTTGGGATGTTCCGGGCCCGCCCGGCACAGGCGGGTGATCTGGAGCTTGTCCACTGGAACGCCGGATCACGCTGGGGCCTGGAGGTCACGGCTCCGGTCGTCAATGATTTTCGCGCACTGGACCCCGACCTTCTGATCATCACCAACCCTGGAACCATGTCGTGGTCCGGTACGACCCGCACCTTCAGCGAGAGCTGGCCCCACACTGCCCGGAACTATGCAACCCATGTGCTCAGTCGCTTTCCCATTCAAACCTGTCGCGTGATTCTCGCTTCAGCCGGTTGTCAGGTGGTCCTCATCGAGTTGGAGCTTCAGGGGCGATTGCTGCGGATTTGGACGGTTGATCTGCCTTCCGACCCCACCCTGGTTCGTGGAACACTGTTCGCGAACCTTGCCGCTCGCCTGGACTCCCTGCAGTTGGACCCTCCGGACCTCGTGCTGGGTGACTTCAACGTCCCTCGCAACAGCTTGTCTCTGCAGCGTACGTTTTCATCGATGCAGAATGCCTTTGACTTGGTCGGAGTCGGCTGGCACGGTACCTGGCCAGCGAGGCTTCCACTCTGGCAGCTCGATCAGGTGCTGCTGAGTGATCGGGTCGAAGGGATTCGTTATCAAGTGTTTCCCACCAGTCAGGGCGCACATCGAATGCAACAAGCGATCATCCGCCTCGGGAAATCTGCAGACGGACCAGTGGCGTACTCGGGCTCGGCGCCCTGATTTTCAATTGCTGTTGGCTTGCTGTTGCTGATCGGACTCACCGACCAGGCCCCAGACCTGGTCGAAGATCTCAGCCTGAAGGGGGCTGGACGTCAGTGGAGTATCCGGAAGTGCAAAGTAGAACTTTTGCTCGGCGTCGTTCCACCACTGAATGGAGCCATCACCCCGAATGGTGTTCATTCCTACGCGATGATTGAAGTCTTGCTTGGTTCGAAAACCGTCTGACAGGAGGATCATGTCGTCACTCAGCAGGTGAAGCTTCGGCTCATCGTTCGTGGCCACGTACTGGTAGTTCGAAAACATCATCGGTTGATTGGAATAGACATGCTCCGTGGAGCTCTGAATCCCGTTCGCGTTGGTCTCGTAGGTATGACTGTTGCGATGGCTCGGGCAGTAGAGGCACTTGGGAGAATCGCAGTACCGTCCGAATTGGAACAGCTTTCCAAGTCCATCGAGTTCCTTTCGTGCCGGAAAAGCTTCTGAAATGGCATTCAGGCCCATCCGGTCAAGCATTTGCCCGCGTGCAGCAAGCTCGCTGTGGGGCAGTCGCTCTCGATAGTCGTGGGCGTAGAGAATCACTGCAGTGCCCAGCTGTCTCATGTTCGAGGCACACATCAGTCGGTGCGCGCTGTCGCGAGCGGCTCGCATCCCCGGAAAGAGCAAGGCGGTCAGAATGGACGTGATGGCCAAAACGACCATCAGCTCAAGGAGGCTGAATCCCGTTCTCGAGGTCAACCTTCCGCCTTGGCGGCAACACTTGAATGGGGGTTCTGGTCTGATGAAACTCATAGTCACACCCCGATGTTCGTAGCTTCCCAGCCACAAAGTGCTGAGGAGCCCTCTTCCGAACTCTGCCGTACAGCTTCCACGAAAGAATTGATTCTGTCTAAGTAAAAGCCCAAAAAGCGTTCAATTCTTCATTCAGGTGCCATTTTTTTTGAACGCTCTCTCACTGAGTGTTCCATGGTTTTTTCTTGGCCTTTTTCCTGATCTTCTACTACCGATAACTCATTCACAGTGCGGGGTTTGCTTGCTCTTCGGTCCCTCTTGTGTGTGGTGGGGTCTGGCCCCCCTGGAGGCGCTTCGAGAACTGGCCTCTGGGTTTGGTTCTCCTCTCTGGTGGAGGCATCTGGCGCTTGGGAGGCACCTCAGGGCATGAATCAGGCTGAGCCTGCCTGCGCGATCTGGGGGGTCCTGGATGAGCTCACCCCCGAAGCCGGACTCCCTTTTTCGGGTCCCCGAAGCGGAGTACTTCATCCGGTGGGCAGCTCGTTGCTGGGTGGGCTTGAAAGGTGCTTCAAGGTGCACCGGGTGGCCAGACACCCCACGGGGGGCTTTCAGCATCAGGATTTCCGGCCTAACTCGGGCAGAAAGAATCTTGAATTCGGAATTCATGGGGTATATTTCAGGAGTACCGAGCGCGTCCGGCTCTTTTTTGGACGTCCTCATCCTGCTTTCGAGAACACCCAACGGTGCCGTTCCCTGAGCGGCTTGTTCCGCGTGCGATCATTCAGCGAAGCAGTCCCCAAAGGAGTCTGACACTCTTGTCCACCCAAGCAGATGATCTGAAACTCATGCAGAAGGTTGCTGCCGGTGATGAGGAAGGACTGGATCAGCTGTACTCCCGTTTCGCTCCCCTGGTGTTCAAGGCTTCTCGCCAGGTGCTTTCTTCCAATGCCGAAGCCGAGGATGCGGTTCAGGAGATCTATCTGCGTCTCTGGCAGACTGCCGATCGCTTCGACCCGCGGCGGGCCAAGCTGATTACCTGGGTGATGTTGCTCACGCGCCGCCACCTTATCGATCGCCTCAGACGCAAGAGTGCCCGGCCTGATCCCTGCCACCTCGACGAACAGTCCGCCCCAGCGGGCAAATCCGCTGAGACTCGCTCCAAGGTCCAGCAATCCGAGTCCTTGGACGGCCTGAGGGAGCGAATACAGGAACTTCCCGATCTGCAACGAACCGTGATTGAGCGTGCGTACCTGCAAGGATTCACCTTGCGTGAAGTGGCGGTTCAGTTGGACGCTCCCCTCGGAACGATAAAAAGTGCCCTCAGCCGTGGACTCAATCGACTTCGTGATCGCATCCGCTCCGACACATCAACGGGGTAGCCCCGGATTCAGGCTCTGCCCGCCAGGGTTTTCTCATGATTTGTATACCGTTTGAAATCCATGGAACCTAACCCCCGACCCTATCGAACGTAGAGGTAGAAAGTAGTGTTGAATTTTCCATCTCAAATACCGTGTCATCGACTCTCCACCCAACTCGGTGGAATTCAGGGGGGCCTGAAAGGGTCTCAGCAACAATGAGCGATCTCAACCGAATTACATTCCAGGAACTCGCGGATCTCTCGGATCTTGATGTCCTGGGTCTTCTCGATGAGGTTGATCAGCCGATCTTCGAGCGCGGGTTCAACGCAGCCACCCCACTGGAGCAGGACCAGCTTCGTGAGCGTCAGGCACAACTGGTCACCCGACTGGTGGGCGAGTTGGGGCTTGCGGACTCGAAGGCCTTGCCCGCGGAACTCAGGCAACGTGTGCTCAGCGCGATCGAGTCAGAAAATGAACTGATCGCAGCCTCGCTGGCTCCTTTGGCCAGGATCGGGCGACGTCGTCGAGAGCGCATGCAGCGTTCTATTCCCCATCCTTCAGCCACCGCCGTCCAGCCGGATTCCACCCTTCAGCTTCGGCAGGTCACACGTTCCGCCGTGATCTGGCGTGCCGCCTCCTTTGCTCTGATGGCCGGTCTTCTGGCCTCGCTGATTGCCGGGATCTGGATTTCTCGTGATGCTCAGGTCGCTTATCGACTGGCCTCCCAGCAGTCTGCCAGTGAACAGCTGAAAGAACGTTATGCAATAGATCTCGACAAGATGCTGCTTGCCAACGAGGGGCAGCACGTCCTCGGGCTCTCCACCGAAGTTGCCAACAACGGCGCCATCACGGTCCGTCTCGACAAGCAGGAAAATACCGTCGAGCTTCTGGTCTTCGGTATGGCCCCCGGTGACTACTTCATCGACTACATGATCGATGGGCAGCGCAACAAGATCGCCTTCCGCGTTGACCACCGTGCCACCGTGATTCCTTTCAATGAGGTTCCCGACGGTCTGGCCGGCACCCTGGCTTCTTCCAGCTGGTCTATCGCCGACCAGGATGGAAACATCGTTGCTCGTTGCAATCCTTTGATCGCCGCCTGATCTCTCTCTGTCGACTCTCGATTGAGGTCTGAAAAAGAACCCGAGGCTCAGGTGGGCAGTGCCCAACAGGAGCCTCGGGTTCTTTATCTGTTCTTTGAGTAGGGGGGGCTGGGTCCCACCTTGGGAAAGCCGCCACTCGGTTCAGCCGTCCGTGCCCCATAAGGTGAGCAGCATGGCGAGGTCCTTGCCGTCGGTGGTGTCATCCCCATCAAGGTCTGCTGGCCCGTCGGTACCCCACTGGGCAAGCAGGGCGCTCAGGTCCTCGGGGCCAACGATTCCATTGCCTTCGATATCCGCGGAGCCTCGGATCTGCACGCCACCATCAATCACGATCACCGTACCGATTTCAAACGCATAGTTGGCGAACCAGGTGTTGCTTGCATTGACCGTGACAAAGGAGCCAACCTCGGCATCAGCGGGGATCTCCACTGGAACATTGATCAACAGGTGGTCGCCCGGGCCGACTTGGTCCTCGGTGAAGATGCACGCTGCCGAGACCGTGACCAGTTCGTTTGGTGAGGTGTCCCATCCTTCCCAGCCGTTGCTGAACAGCGGGCCGTCCCAGTTGATATCCGGAATGTTGTTGCCTTCAGCACTGAGGGTGAATTCGAAACCACCAACGAGTTCAGTGGTGACCATCGAGATGGGGACCGTGATGGTCTGTCCCGCCTTGGCGGTCTTGGATCCAATTCGAAGTGTGACTTCGTCTGCACCACCAGCGATTCCTGCAGTGGCGGTCATCAATGCAGCGGTACTCATGAGTGTGAAATGTCTCATTTGCATGGTTTGTTCTCCAGTCGATGTTGGATCCGGAACAGGCGGTGATTGACCTGGGATTTGCACTCCCGGAATGAATGCAACACACCATCGAGTGGTGCGGTCACTTCTGAAACGTGAGGGTGAGTCACTTTTCTGATCATTCGCATCGTAATGAAATCGTCGGTTGAATCCAGAACAAAAGAACTACTTAAAACTGTCTATCGCATTCATGAGCAATACCTGTTCGTTCCTGAATTCACTATTTGTTTTTTCAGGATTTCTCGGAACCTGAAGCGTGTTCATCCAATGTGCTTCGCAGATTTGGTTTAGGGAAAAATCCTGAGTGCAGCATGCTGGCAGAGTAGGTCGAATCCATCATTGTTCATCCGCACGGCGTGACCATTCGAATTCCAATGGCTCGAGTTCTTCCTGGATCTTTTTTCTTTCAGACTCGAGGCGACTCGACTTTTTCCGGTTGTTCCAGGTGTCGGGATCTGCAAGTTCCTGATCGATCTCATCTCGTCTTCGCTCGCAGATCTCGATCTTCTCTTCCAGCTGATCGGTTTCCATTCTTTCAAGGGGCGACTTCTTTGGTTTCCTTCCCTTGGTGTTTGTCGTGCCCTGAGTCTTTTTTCTTGTGGAGCTCTTCTGCTGTTTCTGCTTGCGCTGATCCTGTTGACGGCGTTCCTCAGCCTGCTGCAAATTCAAGAGCTCGCTGTATCGACCACGGTGAATGGTGGCCGGTTTGCCGTCCTCGAACACGATCAGCTGGGTACAGGTTGCTTCCAGAAGTGCGCGATCGTGGCTGATCAGGATCAATGCGCCACCGTGCTTCTTCTTGTCACCGAAGGCGATCAGCGACTGTTCCAGGCGTTCTGCGGCGGGGATGTCCAGATGGTTGCTGGGTTCGTCGAGAACGATGAGGTTGTGGGCAGCGGAAACCAGGCCTGCAAGCACCGCACGCGCCCGCTCTCCCCCGGAAAGCAGCTCGAGCTGCTTGTCTTGTTCGGTTCCGGAAAAGAGAAACGCGCCCGCAAGATCACGTGCCTGCTGTTCAGATGCCTTGGAATTTCCTTCGTTGGAGGTGATCACCGACTGGAGGTATTCCCAGACTTCGAGCGAAAGGTCAATGTGTGACTGTGTCTGCCGAAACCAGCCGACGCTCAGTCGGGGACTGCTGCGTACCGTGCCAGCGGTCGGTTCCAGATCTCCCAACATCGTTCTGATCATGGTGGTCTTGCCGATACCGTTGGCCCCGATGATTCCGATTCGATCTCCCGGCCGAATATCAATGGAAAAACCCTCGAAGAGATCCTTGTCTCCGAGCGTCTGCGCCAGGTCTTCGGTCGAGAGGATGATGTCCCCGACTCGTTTGGGAATCGGAAGCTTCAGCCGCATCACGTCAAGCTCAATCGGCCGCTCCACCAGCTCTTCCTGCTTGTAGCGTTCAAGGCGGGACGCTCGGCCACGAGCTTGCTTGGCACGCTGGCCTTCCTTGTATTTTCGAATGAATGCTTCTTCAGCTCTAATCTTGTCCAGTTGCTTCGCATGTCGTCTGGATTCTGTCAGCATTCGCTCATGCCTGAGTTCGATGTAGGAGTGGTAGTTGCCGGGATATTCGCGCAGCATTCCTCGTTCAACTTCGGCGATCCGACTCACTACCCGGTCCAACAGCCAGCGATCGTGGCTCACCACAATCACCGCTCCTTCGTATTCGTCGGCCAGAAATCGTTCCAGCCACCGTCGACCATCGATGTCCAAATGGTTGGTGGGTTCATCAAGCAGCAGCAGATCTGGCTGTTCCAGCAGCAGCCTCGCCAGTCCCAGACGAGCCTTCTGCCCGCCGGAAAGGGTGTCGACCGTCTGTTTCACCTGTCCATCGCTGAATCCGAGTCCCTGCAGGGTCGCTTCAATCTTGTGGTCGATGGCGTATCCGCCTTCGGTGGCAATCTCGGTTTCAAGTTCCGCCTGTCGCTTGAGCAGGCGGTCAAGCTCCTTTTCGTCGCTTACCGCCATCGCCTCGAACAATGCCTCCAACTCGGCATGCAATTGGTGAAGTCGTTCAAATGCCCGGGCCGCGGCTTCCCGCACGGTATCGCTCATCACGAATTCCGGGTGCTGGGACAGGTACCCGACTCGTGCTCCCTTCTGGACCTGGACGCTTCCCGAATCAGGCTCGAGATCCCCTCGAATTGCCTTCATGAGGGTGGTCTTTCCGGAACCATTGCGCCCCACCAGGCCGATCTTCTCTCCGGCCTCGATGGAAAGAGTGGCTCCGTCGAGCACCACATGGGTGCCGTAGGTGTGCCTGAGGTTTGAAATCGTGAGCAAAGACATGGGACTGTCGATTATATCCCGCCGCTCGTTGTTAGACTTGTCACCCATGCCCCCACTGCAGGTCAGTAAGAGCCGTTTGAGCGTTCCGTCCCGTCGTCGATGGGCTTGGCCGATCCTCATCATTGCGATCGCCATCCCCATCGCCTTCATCAGTGGGCGCCTGGAGAATGAGCGTGCTGATGTTGCCGCTCGCTTCGGGCAGAATGTAGCCCTCTGGGACGGTAGCGCCGAGGTGCCCGCGTGGTTGAGCGAATCAGCCGGCCATGAGATCCTGATTCAGGAACTTGCCCGAAGGCTCTCCCGACGTCCTGAATCCGCTGCTGAGTACACCGTGGAGGCAGCTCCGGAGCCTGACAGCGAAGGGGCTCGCTGGCGAGTCCGCCTGATCTGGGACGAGGTACCGTCGGTTGATCTGGTACTTGCCTTCGATGGATTCGGCGTAGCTCCGCGACTGATCACGGTCGGAGCCGGGCCAAGGCCTGAAGTATTGAGTGCCGTCGAGGGGAGCTCAGATGGCACGCTCGCCGAATCGGAACTCCAGTGATTGATTCAGCAGGCACTGATCGAGGCCTCGAAGTCTGGTTGGACGGTCACTTCGTCCCCGTTCAGGAAGCGAAGGTTTCTGCATTTGATGCTGGGTTTCAGCATTCGGTTGGACTCTTTGAAACGCTGGTGGCTCGCAATGGAAGAGTCTTCAGGCCACACGCACATGTCTCCCGACTTGAACGAACCGCGCGGGAGCTGCTCCTGGTCGAATCACTTCGGGTCGATGCGTTGGTCGAGGCGATCAATCAGACCGTCGCTCACAACCAACTCGATTCAGCACGAGTTCGCCTGACCGTGACCGGCGGGGCACTGAATCTGCGCCTCGAGCAGCCCGGACGTTCCGATCCCACGATCCTCATTCATGCACAACCCGCTACTGCGACACCCCCTGAGCTTCGAACCGAGGGCATCCGAGTCTGTGTGGCGGACGATCGACTCTCGCCGCTGGATGCCAGTGGTGGAGCCAAGACACTCAACTACTGGATGCGTCTGCTGGCCCTGCAGAAGGCGGGCGCAGTGGGGGCCTCGGAATCACTCTGGTTCACCGTGAGCAACCACCTCGCCGGTGGAAGTACTTCCAATGCGCTTCTCTTCAAGGGCGGCACCCTGTATTCCCCGTTCGCCCGTGGCGAAGAGCCCTCGGGCGCGATCCCTTCTCCGGTCCGGGCCGGAGTGACCCGCGAAGCGTTGTTTGAACTCGCCCGCCAACACGGCATTCCGGTTGAGTGTCGTACGCTGGACATCAATGACGTACTTGAAGCGGATGAACTCATGCTGGTGAACAGCGGGTGGGGAGTGCTCCCGGTTGTGGCGGTGGAACAGGCGGCCATTGGAAGCGGTTGTCCAGGCGAACTGGCCGGCACCTTGCAGAAAGGGCTTGAGGAGCTCGTCGCTCAGGAGACGACCTACGGCATTGATCCCTCGGACCAGGACAGTACGCCGGTTCCCGACTGACCCACTCCGAAACGTTCATCGGCGCTGGTGCTCTCCAATGACTCTGACATTTTCGCGCATCGAGTTCGCTCGTGCGGCGGATCGTCCCGTGGCCCGGTTGCTCCCCCCGGTCCGGAACCAGTTCGCAATGATCGAAAAGACCAGTGCCGTCGCTGCCATTGCCAGCAGGAGTGCTCCCAGGAGGAGCATGAGCAGGAACAGCGGCAGTGAGACCAGCAGCAGGCCCACCAACATCAGAGTTCGTTTCCAGGCGGGCATTGCTCCGACCGCACCCCACGCCTGGCGAGAACGATCTGCGCCCAGCGTGAAGAAATGAACGGATCGTTGTGGCATGGCAGACTCCTTGGCGTGCTTGACACTGTACGCCTCCCCCGCGTGGTGTGTGCTGGAACCTCGTGCAAAGGTTGTCAATGACGGCTATTTGGGCGAGATTTCATCGTTCGGCGGGTACCATCGACGCGTCATCATTCGGAGGCCGCAAGGAGGCAGGATGCCCACTACCCCGACAGAACCCGGTTTCGTGCACCTTCATCTGCACAGCGAATATTCACTGCTGGATGGGGGAAACACGGTGCCCAAACTGGTGGCCCGGGTCAAGGAGCTCGGGATGGACGCGGTGGCCATCACCGATCACGGAAACCTGCACGCCGCCATCGAGTTTCATGACCACGCCCGTCGACAGGGCATCAAGCCGATTCTCGGCATCGAAGCCTACGTGGCCCCCACGGATCGCACCGACCGCTCACGAACCGACATGACCTACGGTGGATTCCACCTCGTCCTTCTTGCCGAAGACCTCACCGGTTGGCGAAATCTGATGAAGGTCTCATCCGATGCCTTCGTCAACGGCTTCTACTACAAGCCGCGAACGGACAAGTCGATGCTCGAACAGCATGCGGATGGTCTGATCGCGATCAACGGTCATCTCGGCTCATCGCTGGCCTACCACCTTGGTCTCTATGCAAAGGACGGTTCCGAGCAGCATTGGAACAATGCACTCGAGGAGGCACGTTGGCATCAAAGGGTCTTTGGTACCAACGAGCAGGGTGAACCCCGTTTCTTCGTCGAACTCCAGCGGCACATCGAAGAGCAGGAAGCGATCAATCCGCACCTGGTCCGTTTGGCCGAGGAAATCGGTGCGCCCTTGGTCGTGGACAATGACGCCCACTTCCTGCGTGCCGAAGATCATGACGTCCACGATACGTTGTGCTGCATCAGCATGGCGAAAAACAAGGCCGACGAAAATCGCTTCCACTATCCCAAGGAGCTCTACGTCAAGAGCCCCCAGGAAATGGCGGACATCTTCCCCGATCAGCCCGAAGCCTTGCAGAACACCGTTCGTATCGGTGAGCGATGCAACGTCGACCTTTCCTCCGAAGAGAATCACGCACCGGTGGTGAAGGTCATCCATCCCGGAGAGGCGCCGATCTACGAGGGAGGCGATCGGACGGAATGGTTCAAGGGGTACTGCAGCCAGTTCGCTCTGGAACCCTTCGATGCCTCGCTCGAAGCGGAGCTCACCGCCGAGGACCTCAAGGAAAGCTGCGACCAGGCGCTTCGCGATCTCTGCGAAGCCGGCTTGATCTGGCGATACGGGCCGGATGGGATCACCGACCACATCCGAAATCGATTGAATCGTGAACTGAAGATCCTCGCGGATAAGTTCATCAGTGCGTACTTTCTGATCGTATGGGACTTCGTGAACTGGTCCAGACAGCGCGGAATCCCTACCAACGCTCGTGGTTCCGGCGTCGGCACCATGGTGGGCTACGTGCTTGGACTCTCCAATGCCTGCCCTGAGCAGTACGGCCTGCTCTTCGAGCGATTCACCGACCCCGATCGCGCGGAATACCCCGATATCGATATCGACATGTGCCAGGACCAGCGTGGTGCGGTCATTGATCACGTCAAGCAGAAGTACGGTCACGTTGCCCAGATCATCACCTTCGGTCGTCTGAAGGCCCGTGCGGCCATCAAGGATGTTGCACGGGTGATGGGGTTGGAACCCGCCGAGGGACAGCGACTGGCAAACCTGATTCCAAACGAGTTGAACATCACTTTCGAGGATGCCCTGGCCAAGGAACCTCGGATTCTGCAGGAGTGCAACGCCAATCCGGTGGTGGCCACTGTCATCGAGCAGGCTCGAGGGCTTGAGGACCACGCCCGGCATTCGAGTATCCATGCGGCCGGGGTGGTCATCGCGACCCAGCCCCTGGACACCATTGTCCCGCTGTGCAAGGCCACTGGCAGTGACGACATCGTGACCCAGTGGGATGGACCGACCTGCGAACGTCGAGGTCTGCTCAAGATGGATTTCCTCGGGCTTCGTACCCTTTCGACGATTGAGCGCGCGCGCCAGCTGATCATGGGTGCGCTGGATGACGATGCGGTCTGGCGCGCAGTCGGACAGGAGCCACCTGCTGCAGGTGATACCGACGACCGACCCCACCCGCTGGACCTTGATCGATTGCAGTTCGAGGACGAGCGAGTTTTCGCGCTCTTCCAACGAGGCGATACCGACGGCGTGTTCCAGTTCGAATCGGACGGTATGAGGCGTCTGTTGATCGACATGGTTCCGGAGCGTCTTGAAGATCTCATCGCGGCCAATGCGCTGTTCCGACCCGGTCCCATGGATCTGATCCCCGACTACGTCGCACGCAAGCACGGTCGGCAGCAGGTTCCAAAGGTTCACGAGATCGTCGATCGCTTCACGGAAGAGACCTGCGGAATCATGGTCTACCAGGAGCAGGTCATGCAGGTGCTCCACCATCTCGGTGACATTCCGCTGCGCAAGGCGTACACGATCATCAAGGCAATCTCGAAGAAAAAGCACGACGTCATTGATTCCGCACGGGCTGAGTTCACGGCCGGTGCCGGTGTGCGGGGTATCGCCGAGGCGCAGTCCAATGAACTCTTCGACTTGATTCTCAAGTTCGCAGGCTACGGATTCAACAAGAGCCACTCCACCGGCTATGCAATCGTCGCGTATCAAACCGCCTATCTCAAGACCTATTTCCCGGCGTTCTACATGGCGGCGCTGCTCACCTTTGAAAGTCAGGCGAAGAAGGTCGAGGACTGGTTCGGCTACATGGAGGGATGCCGTCGGGTTCCCTGGCCTGATTCCTCGCCCGAGCAGCCACACGTCGGAATCGACGTGAAGCCGCCGGACATCAACCTCTCGGACTTCGACTTCGCGGTGGTGTTCGGTTCCGATGAGCACGCCTCCGCTGACTCCGGGCACATTCGTTTCGGACTTGGCGCAATTCGAGGAGTCGGTCGGGAGGCGATTCGATCGATCATCGGGGAACGTGAGAAGTCCGGGCCTTACACCTCGTTGTACGATTTCTGCGAGCGAGTCGACCACGGACGTGCGACCAGCAAGACGATTGAACTCCTGGTGAAGGCGGGTGCGTTTGATTCGGTGCATGGAATCGATCAGCGGGCCGCGATGCTGGCCACCATTCCTGAAGCGGTTTCCGCGGGAAAGCAACTGGCCCGCGATCGAGCTTCGGGACAGGAAGTACTCTTCGGGGCGCCCGAACCTTCAGAGGATGATGCCGACACCACGGTGGTTGCTCCGCTCAAGGACGTCGTGCCCTGGACCCGCATGACGACCCTGACCAATGAAAAGGACTCTCTGGGGTTCCACGTGTCCGGGCATCCCCTGGACGAGTATTCCGCGATTCTCTCCGAGTACTGCAATGCCAGCGCAATCGGTCTGGGGGATCTCCCCCAGGGAAGTGCGGCAGTTCTGGCGGGCATGGTTTCCAAGGTTCGACCAATCATGACCAAGCGTGGTGATCGCATGGCCATGCTGAGCATCGAGGACAAGACCGGTACCTTTGATGCAGTGATGTTCCCCGAGGCCTTCGAGGAATACGGCTGGATGGTGGAGAAGGATCAGACCCTGATCTTCACCGGTGCAGTCGACCTGGCCAGGGTTCAGCCAAGCCTGCAGATCGAATGTACCTATCCCATCGCCTCTGCCTCCGCACACTTGGCGACCAGGATTGAGGTGCTTCTTCGTGAGGATCCCACGGTCGATGAGGGTGGACGACTTGAAGTTCTGGAGCGCGTGGCGGACACCCTCAAGTCTGCCACCGACTCGGCTTCACCGGCCATTGGCCGATCAGTCGAGACGATTCTGTTGCTGGATATCGATGATCATCGCGTCGCATTGCGTGGTCGAGCGTTTCGAGTGGTCCCCACTGCCGAACTGCTTGAACAACTCACCGCCGTGGTTGGTGAGGGAAATGTTCGAGCCGTCGGTGGGTACGTACCGCCTGTGAAGCAGGGTCGCGGGAACCAACGTGGGCGACGACAGTTCGCTCGCAGTGGCTGACCGCCGAGCCAGACCCTGTTCTTATTCTACCTGTTTGTAAGGCATTTACGGATAGAGGCGTTCGGTGAGCCAGTCCTCGCCGCGGCGCAGGTAGATCATCCGCTCGTGCATTCTCGAATCACGTTCCTGCCAGAATTCGATTCGATCCAACGCCACTCGATAGCCACCCCAATGTGGCGGGCGCGAGACCTCGGTGCCTTCGAATTTCTTCTCGAACTCGGCACAGGCGTCCAGAAAAGTCGAGCGGTGGGGGACCGGGCGCGACTGCTGGCTTGCCCAGGCCGCGATCTGTGATCCTCTTGGGCGTTGATTCCAGTACTGATTCGATTCCTCGTCAGTGACCTTGGAGACGGCCCCCTCGATGCGAAGCTGCCGGGTCAGCACATCCCAGTGGAAGGTGAGTGCGGCGTGTGCATGGGCTTCAAGCGCTTCACCCTTGCGGCTTTCTCGATTGGTGTAGAAGACCGCACCCTCTGCATCAAGTCCTCGGAGCAATACGATTCGTGCGCTCGGTCGGCCATCCGGTCCGACGGTCGCCAGATTCATGGCGTTGGGGTTGGGCAGGTCGGTCTCCTGCTCGGCTTCCGCCAGCCAGCGACGCATCGACTCAAGGGGATCTGCGGGAGGATGTTCGAAGTTGAAGCTCATGGTGCAATGTTAGGCACTGGAGTCATCGGACTCCTGGTGCTGCTCCCAAAGACGGTCCGCTTCCTCCATCAATCGTCTCCAGCGAACCTCTTCGGTCGGGGAATCTGCAGTGCTTGGGGATGAAGTCGCCTCCGGAATCGGAGAGGAAGTTTCCGGCAATGGGGGCACCGAGTCGGCCTCTGGCCGGGGTTCGGCGGTTGAATCAAATGAGGATCGCCGCTGGGCAGGATCGGGCGTGTTCGGCTCCTCGCTTTCCAAACCAAATTCTTTCAACCAGAATTCGGCCGAGCGGGGCACCCCATCCATTGGAGGGCGTTTGAACCGCTCTTTTCGCGAGGCGGAATGATCGTCTTGAGCAAGTTGTTCCAGGAAATCATCGGCGCTCAGCACCCGGCATCGTCGTTTTCGAGCTTCAATCTGGATCGCTCGATCCGAGCTGACCACCAGCAATCGTCTTGGGCTGCTGGAGTTCTGGAGCGCTTTGATGATCAGGGCATCGGCGGTCTGGTGCCGACCGGCAAATCTGAACCGGCACCCCGGTCCGGTGGTTGCCCGAACCCGTCCATCTGCAGCCACCCTGGGCCCGTCGCACATAAAATCTACCTTCAGGTTGCCATAGCGGCTATTTTGGACCAGATTGGCCAGCCCCCTCTCATCAATGCCAGCCAGATCCGGGGGCAGTATCCCCGTTCGGTGCAAGATATTGCAGGTATCGATGAGCAGTTTCACAAGTCAGAATCCTGTTTGAGCCAAATGGGCTGATTTGCCCCTTCTTTGCGGGGCTGGGTGCGGGTCATGGGTTGCGCCTGGGGGCGGTTTCCAGTGTAATGCCCTGCTTACTTCATCCCCGAGCACATGCCTGAGCGCAGCAAGGACTTTCACCAGATGGCGATTCGAATCAAAGCCCGTGGCAGCGAGAGTGTCGAACAGATGCTCCGACGTTTCAAGAAGTTGTGCGAAAAAGAAGGGCTGACCAAGGAAGTCAAGAAGCGTCAGTACTACGAAAAGCCCTCTGAACGACGTCGCAGGGATGATCGCAAGTCTGCGGCTCGTGTCCTTCGCGGCGGTCGTTGAACGCTCAGCATTTTCACCAGACCCCGGTTTCTGGCCTGCTAAGCCCTTTTTTCAACTCAACATCCTGAATTCTTCACGTTGAAGCCCGCTCTGATACGAAACGTTCATTTCCAAGATCGTTTCCTGCGTGGCTGATTCCACACTTCTTCAACCATCCTTTAATCAAGGCAAGATCAGATGCTTCACCTTCTCGAGTCTCCCAATCTCTGGAGCAGTGCACCATTCTGGTTCCTCGCTCCGCTTGGAGCCGTGTGCGCCCTCCTGTTCGCAATCTTCTTCTACGGAGGTTTGATGCGAAACTCCGAGGGCGAGCCTGAAATGGTTCGCATCGCCCAGGCAGTGCGTGAAGGCGCGTATGCCTACCTTGCACAGCAGCGCAACAAGGTCATTCTGGTGTTCATCATCCTGATCGGGGTGCTGATCGCGATGGCCTTCGGAGGACTTCAGGATATTCTCACTCCGCTGGGCGTTGCCATTGCTGGCCTGCTCTCCGGATTGTGTGGCTGGTTCGGTATGAAGACCGCGACCAATGCCTCGGCTCGAACCACCGCTGCGGCGAAGAAATCACTCGACAGCGGCCTGAAGGTCGCCTTCCGCGCGGGTGCGGTGATGGGCCTCAGTGTGGTCGGATTCGCCCTGCTCGATGTCTCAGTCTGGTTCTTCCTTCTCTATCAGATCTTTGAATTCGGGTCCCTCGTCGACATCACCACGGTCACCATGACCTTCGCGATGGGTGCTTCACTTCAGGCGTTGTTCGCACGTGTGGGTGGTGGTATCTACACCAAGGCGGCAGACGTTGGAGCCGACCTGGTCGGTAAGGTTGAAGCCGGAATTCCCGAGGACGACGCTCGAAACCCCGCCACCATCGCCGACAACGTCGGTGACAACGTCGGTGATGTTGCCGGCATGGGCGCTGACCTCTATGAAAGTTACTACGGTTCGATTCTCGCCGCCATGGCACTCGCTGCGGCTGCTTGCGTCGGTATTTTCGCCGGCCGTACCGAGGAAGCCGCCGCCATCTGGTCGCTGAAGCTCGTTGCCGTTCCACCTGCGATCGCCGGTCTGGGCATTCTCTGCTCGATCATCGCCGTCTTCCTGGTCAAGGCCAAGGAAGGTGCCTCCTTCTCCCAGCTGCTCAAGAGTCTCCATGCGGGAGTCTGGTTTTCATCGGCCCTGATCATCGGTCTCAGTGCGATTCTTCTCTACCTCATGCTCGGCCCCTCATCCGCAATGGAGCTGGGCTTGGACTGGTGGCGTCCCTTGATCGCAATCACCGTCGGTCTGCTTGGTGGTCTGGTGATTGCCTGGGGAACCGAGAAATTCACCAGTTACGAATACGCACCGACGCAGCGAATCGCTGAACAGGCTGAAACCGGTCCGGCAACCGTGATCATCTCAGGTGTCGCCGAAGGCATGCGCTCCACTTGGATTCCCCTGATCACCACCGTCGTGGCGATCCTCCTCGCTTTCAGCTTCTGCAACGGCAGCGAGAACTTCCTGCTGGGCATCTTCGGTGTCAGCATCGCCGCAGTGGGCATGCTTTCCACCCTTGGCATCACCCTTGCCACCGACGCCTACGGCCCCATCGCCGACAATGCCGGCGGCAATGCGGAAATGACCCATCAGCCTGACTTCGTTCGTGAACGCACGGACATGCTCGACTCACTTGGCAACACCACCGCCGCGACCGGCAAGGGCTTCGCCATCGGCTCCGCGGCTCTGACTGCGCTGGCCCTTCTCGCGGCCTTTGCAATCACCGTTCGCATGAACCTGAACTCCATGGCCGTCGATGGAAACCCTCAGGCCTTCTACAATGATTTCCCTCAAGGTGACATCGAGGATCCCAAGGCCGAGCATTACGCGCGGTACATCGGCGGCGGCCTCTTCACCCTGGCCACGAGTGCCGATGCACCCGGCAAGGTCGGCGGACTGATCAGTGACCGCGGCGTTCAGACGGTCCTCGATGAGGGCTACGATGAGAACAACTGGGCCAAGGTCACCCGTGATCCCGGGACCACGGTCTGGGCCGGCAACTTCAAGGGTGTCAACGACACCATGCAGCTGGTCGAGATCACCCCGATTCCTGAAGCTTCGCTTCCCCAGGTGCTCGCCTACTACGATGTGACCTTGATGAATCCCCGGGTTCTCTCCGGCCTCTTCATCGGAGTCATGATGGTGTTCGTGTTCTGCGCCATGACCATGAATGCCGTGGGGCGAGCGGCCTTCGCAATGATGCAGGAATGTCGACGCCAGTTCACCATCATGAAGAAGGGCTTCAAGAGCAATGGAATGTCCGATGAGGAGATGAGTGATCCGACCAACTGGCCCTTCGAGGTCACGGTGGATGGCAAGAGCTATCCGGATTACGCTTCCTGCGTCACCATCTCGACGTCCGGCGCCCTGCGGGAAATGGTCATTCCCTCCGTCATGGCGGTGGTCATACCCATCGCAGTCGGCATCGTCCTCGGAGTTGCCGGCGTGATGGGCATGCTTGCCGGTGCGCTGGTCTGCGGATTCGCAGTCGCCATCTTCATGGCCAACGCCGGTGGTGCCTGGGACAACGCGAAGAAGTACATCGAGACCGGAAAGCACGGCGGCAAGGGTTCTGATGCCCACAAGGCCGGGGTGGTGGGTGACACGGTTGGTGACCCCTTCAAGGACACCTCGGGTCCCGCCCTCAACATTCTGATCAAGCTGGTCAGTGTGGTGTCGGTGGTCTTCGCCGGACTGACGGTGAAGTTGAGCCCCATCGTCCTCGGCGCACTCGGTCTCGGATGATGAGACCTGGTCTCGGAATCCTGAAACCTCAGTAATGACTCAGGGGCGGTCCACGGACCGCCCCTTCACATGGAATCACATGATGTCAAGATCTCGTTCGAACGCGGACCCTTCCGAAATCCTAGCCTTTGCAACCGATGCGGCGAAGGTCCTTCGTGACGACAAGTGTGATGAGGTGACCCTTCTGGATGTTCGCGGACTCAGTCAGGTCTCCGACTTCGTTCTGATCGCTTCTGGAACCAGTGAGCGGCAGATGAAGACCGCGGCTCAGTCCGTCGAGGATCTTGGCAAGGAGCGGGGGACCCCACACTACAAGTCGACTCGAGATACCGGAACCACTTGGATCGTGGTCGATTTCGTCGAGACTGTCGTGCATCTGTTCGAACCCGACCATCGACTTTACTATGATCTTGAGTCACTCTGGAGTGAAGGTCGCAAGGTCAACTGGGATTAACCACCTCACACTCGCACGCCCGGTTGATCCGAGGCTGGTTCACACAGGAGAAGTCGTTCGTGTTACGAGAAGCCCTCTTCGCCAAGATCCACATGTGCACCGTGACGGAATGCAACCCGGAATATTCGGGATCGATCACCATTGATGCCCACCTCCTTGAGGCGACGGGCCTGCGGGTCAATGAAAAAGTGCTCGTCGCGGATGCCAACAGCACCAATCGTTTCGAAACCTATGTCTTCCGGGGTGAACCAGGATCTGGAATCATCGGGGTGAATGGTGCGGCCGCGCAGTTGACCGGAATCGGACACAAGGTGATCGTGATGAGTTTCTGTCAGCTCGACGAGCGAGTATTCGGTGAACACCGACCCAAGGTCGTGATCTGCGATGGCGACAATCGAATCACCGAACACATCGAATACGACCCGGGGTGAGTGGAATGCCCGGATACGACGTCTCTACGCTCAGTCTTTCCGCCGGAGCGGGGCGGAGGGAGGCCCGGCCTCAGCTGTCCCGCTCTCAGGAGTAGCATGAACCATGTCCTTTGGCCTCTCCCGCGGAAAAGACCTCGACCACGGCGACTTCGGAATCACCGCCGATCAGCTTCCGGCGGCAGAAGATGGGCCGTTCGATCCCAGGGGCTGGTTTGAACAACCGGCGAACCCCTTCGAGCTCGAGATTGGTTCGGGAAAGGGCACGTTTCTCGTCCAGCAGTCCGTTCTTCAGCCAGAGACCAATTTCCTGGGTATCGAATGGGCCGGTGAATTCTTCCGCTACGCCGCAGACCGTATTCGCCGTCATCAGATGACGAATGTCCGAATGCTCCATGTCGATGCTTCTGAATTCATCCGCTTCTGGTGTGCGAGTGGAGTCGCCCGAGTCATACATCTCTACTTTTCCGATCCCTGGCCGAAGTCTCGCCACCACAAGCGTCGCGTCATACAGGATGAATCTCTGCGACAGTTTCACCGCGTACTGCAACCTGGCGGAGAGCTCCGACTGGTGACCGACCATCCCGAACTCTGGGCGTGGTATGAGAATCATGCTGAACGGAACCAGGAGCTCTTCTCAAGGTCCCAGTTTGATTCCCCCGAGTCTGCTCAAGAGAACGAAGTTGTCGGTACCAACTTTGAACGGAAATTTGCCCGTGAGGGAAGACCGTTCCATTCGATGACGCTGCACCGAGTGGGCGACTGATGCTTCATGATCCTCTTTTGCTCAGTTACTCGGCAACACGGTCCGAGCGTTCCGGCATCTCCCATGCCCCGTCATCGTCGATTCGAAGCGTGTGGGCGCTCATCCTGATACATCGTCTGCAGATCAGCGCATCTTCGTAAGCGGGTGACTGGTAGCACGGATCTTCCCGTTTCTCGAGACACATCCTGCAGGTGGCTTCGCCCTGTGAATCATTCATCTTGTTGCTGACGACGACCCCCCAGGCCATGCGCAGGCATTTCCCGCAAATGCACGAGCCTCGGTGCCCCTCGACCATCGGAATGTCTTCTTTCCATACCGCGTGACAGAAGTCGCACAGGACATCATTCATGTCCATGGAATCTGGATTCGCGCCTTCCCTGAACATGCCGCAATCACCCGCTGGGGGTTCCTACTCCTGCTTCCGGGCCTTGGGAAAAAAAAGGCCCTCGTCGACGTTAGCCGACGAGGGCCTAGGAGGAAGAGATGAAGACTTCT
>NHEC01000020.1 GCA_002171655.1 Planctomycetes bacterium TMED75 | reverse complement strand
TCGTGTCCGTGGTCGTGTCCGTGGTCGTGATCGTGTCCGTGGTCGTGATCGTGTCCGTGATCGTGGTCGTGTCCGTGGTCGTGTCCGTGGTCGTGATCGTGTCCGTGGTCGTGGTCATGTCCGTGGTCGTGGTCGTGGTCGTGGTGCCCGTGTCCTCCAGATTCCCGCTCCACTCGATCCTCAGCGTGCAGGACCCAGGATCCGGCGAGGTCGGTGAACAGGGCGCGATCGTGTGGTGACTGGGTCGATTCAAGAATCCCTACGACTTCGAACTTGTGGTTGTCGTGCACATGGCCGTCTTCCCGAGAGCCTCCGAATCCGTGGGTGAGTACGATGGCGTCACCAAGTTGCAGCCCGGTCTGCTTGGCCGCATCGGCACCCAGAACCAGTTCGTAGGGTCGGGCAAAGCGTCGTCCTTGTGCAAACGACCAGGGCATGCCTTCAACCGGCTGGAAGGCAGTGAAGAAATCGCTGTTGGTCGCCACCACCGGGAGCCCTTGGTAGGAATCCCCCAACTGAGTCGGCACCGTGAACGCCCAGGGAAACGAGTCGACGATCTCCTCGTATTTCTCCATGCTGATGGGGTTGCGTGGGGGATTGGCGTAGAAGATTCCGTTGAGCACTGATTCCAGAGGACTGGCATCCCGACTGACCAGAAGCGAGGCATTTCCGGTGCCGCGCGCAAAGGCCTGCTCGCCTGAGTTGCGCAGGATCAGCAATGACATCAGCAATCCCACGGCGATCGCCACACTGGCCACGGTGACCAGGGTGGAAAACAGTCGGACCCTGAGGCTTCTGAGAATGATGCGGAAATCGTTCACTTCAGCACATCCTCCACTCGTTCAAAGGAACTCTTGAGGGTCACGTCGTGGCTGGTGCAGACCAGGGCCGCACCTTCTTCTCGGCAGGTCTCACGAATGAGTTCGATCGCATTCTGAGCATTGTCGGCATCGAGGCTCGCCGTGGGTTCATCAGCAAGCACCAGGGCGGGTCTGGTGGAGAGGGCGCGCGCCACGGCCACGCGTTGCTGCTGGCCGACGCTCATTTGATCCGGCATCGCATGGGGGCGTTCGATTCCAAGCCGTTCGAGCAGTTGATCCGCCCGAGACCCTTGTTCTTTCGCTGCCAGACTGCTGAACATCAATGCCATCAACACGTTCTCTCGTGCGGTGAACCCATCGAGGAGGTTGAAGGTCTGGAAGATCATGCCGATCGTCCGTCCGCGAAATGAATCAAGCTCCGCTCCATGGAGTGCGCGCAGAGACTGGCCTGCCACGGTGATGGTGCCCCGTTCAGGTTCCAGAAGACCAGCGATCAATTGCAGCAAGGTGCTCTTGCCGGATCCCGAGGATCCAGTCAGCAACAGCTGTTCAGTCGCACCCACTGACAGCTCGGGTATGTTCAGGTCAAATGACGATCCGACGCCGTCATGGTGCGAGAAGCCGAGGTCGCTGATCTGCAGGGCGGGGTTTGAGGAGAGCTGGCTCACGCTGCAGATGGTAGCCCCAAATCCTGTCCGTTGCTGGCAATTCCGCTAGTCTTCCAAGTCATGGCACCTCTACCGACGCAACCTACGGCTTCATCTCGCACCTGGCGCCAGAAGCTTTATCGAGGAGCTGGGCTGGGCAACTACGGCTGGCTTCTGATTGCCCTCATTGCCACCATCTCGGTGGGCCCTCTTCTGCAAGATCACAGTGTCGGTGTCCGCTTCACTGACGTCATCAGCGGATTCGTGGTGGTCGCCGGGGTGATGCTCGCCACCGCGGGCCGGGTCCACTTGCTGATCGTCGGTTCGATCGGTGTGATCATGATGGTCAGTTCTTTTGTTGATCCCTTTGTCGGCACCATTGCCACCGGAGTGATTGCCGGCGTCGCAGGATTCTTTTTCCTGGGCTACATCCTGATCATCATTCTCCACGACGTATTCAAGCAGCCGGTGGTCTCGACCGACACGCTCGTTGGAAGCGTTTGTGGCTATCTGATTCTTGCCGCACTGTTTGCCAGCGTGTATTCGGTTGCGGTGCTGTTGGACCCCAATGCTTTCTTGATCTCCAAGGAACTTGAGGTTCCACCCAATGAGCTGCATCGTCAGGGAACTCACTTTGGTGTCCTGACCTATTACTCGATCGTCACTCTGACCACGGTCGGCTACGGCGACATTGTTCCTGCCAACTACGTGACTCGTGCGGTGGTATCGATCGAAGCCATATCTGGTCAGATCTACCTCACCGTAATCGTCGCTCGGCTGGTTGGCCTGCACTTGTCTCATGCGAATTCACTCAAGAAAGCTTAGTTTCAAGGATCACTTCTCTCGACATGACCACGACCATCACAAACATTCTCCCTGAAGACATGCACCGTCTCTGCGCCTCATCTCTCTTCAACCGGACGTGGGAGGCTCTTGATCGTGATGACCGAACGCCGGAAGAGGATGCGGCGATGCTGGACATGGCCCACGCCTCGCTCTGGCACTGGCGGGTGGTGGGGGCGCCCATCAATCTCAGTCGCGGTGAGTGGCTCGTGAGCCGGGTCAGTGCGGTGCTCGGGTATCCCGAGTCGGCGCTCAGGCATGCCCAGGCGACCCTGGCGCTTTGTGATCAGTACCAGTTGTCGGAATTCGATCGGGCCTTCGCGCATGAAGCGATGGCTCGCGCATATGCGGTGGCTTCAGATCCCAAGGGCATCACCACTCATGTGCAGTACGGCCTGGCGGCGGCGGAACATGTCAAGAGCGCTTCGGAGCAGGAGTGGGTCCGCAGAAGCCTGGGTTCCGTGACCACCGCGCCTGCTCAGCGCGATGCCTGAACGGGTCGAGTACGCTGGATCTTGTCTTCCGGTCGTGAAGGGGTTGGCATGAGTGGCTTTTCGGTTGCATCGAGAAACGAGCTCTGCGCACGATGCGCGAACCTTGCCTTGGCGGGCGTTTCCCGGTCCTATCCCTACCACCTGACCGTCGTGGTTCAAGAAGCGGGTCGGCTCGAATCTCCCGCACAGGTGCATCCCGTCTTCTTCGGCTGTTTCGACTGGCACTCCGCCGTGCACTCGCACTGGCTTCTCGTTCGAACTTGTCGCTTTCTGGGCGACAGGGACCCCGGACCCCGTTGTCATGAGCTGCTCGAAGAGCAGTTCGATGAAGAGGCCCTCCAGCGCGAAGCAGAGTACCTGCACGCGCACCCCGCCTTCGAGCGACCCTACGGCCTGGCTTGGGTGTTGGCACTCTCCCACGAACTTGCGCTCATGGGTACGGAGTCTTCCGCACGATGGCAGACACGCCTGGAGCCATTGGTCGCGGTGGCGACGGCCAATCTGACCGGTTGGCTCGAAAAACTTGGTCGACCGATGCGCACCGGCACCCACAATCAGACCGCCTTCGCGCTCGGTCTGGTCAATGACTGGGCGTGTGCGATGGGGCGACCCGGGACCGCTTCCCTGGTCTCCGAGCGGGCGGTTGCCTTTTTCGGAGACGATCGTGACTACCCGTTGCATCTTGAGCCCGGCGGAGAGGATTTTCTCTCTGCATCGCTCGGTGCAGCGTCCTTGATGGCTCGTTTGATGGAACCAACGTTCTTTGCCGGCTGGTTGGATCGTGTATTGCCCGAACTGGGACGAGCCCAGACCTTGCTCCCCGTAGAGCCCGCGGATCGATCCGATGGGCGATTGACTCACCTGGATGGCCTGAATCTGAGTCGAGCTTGGATGTTGCATGACATCGCGGGGACCCTTCCTGCAAACGATTCCAGAATCGCCTCGTTGATCGAGTGTGCGGATGCTCACCAGGGGCCTGGGATAGCCTCCCTCGAACTGGGTGGATACGAAGGCGCTCATTGGTTGGGAAGCTTTGCGGGCTACCTGCTCGGTCGAATGCCGTATTCAGTGTGATGCGACGGCGTGGCTTGGAAGCCACAGGATCATTGCGACGGGGAGCGCCACCGTCATCCAGAGGTTGGTGCACATGATCATCATCGTGAGTGGTGGCATGTCGACGTCGTCCGCCTGATTTGCCATGAGAATGTTGATGGTCGAAGCGGGCAGCACCGAGAGCAGCAGAACGATCGAGCGTGATTCGCCATCCAGACCCAGCAAGAGAACGGTGCAGAAGCTCATTCCCACGAAGATCGTCAGCCTGATCCCGGCGAAGAGCATCCCCTTCAGAAACCCGTTGAATCGAATCTGAGAAAGCGAGAATCCCAACGAGAGCAGCAGCAGGGGGATGGTCAGCATGCCCATCTGCTGCAGCGTCTTGTCTACGTAGGAAGGAAGTTCGACCCCCGAGAACATGAATGCCAGTGCCAGCAGGAACGACCAGATGAACGGTTCCTTCACCAGGATCTTCCATTGGTATCGGCCCGCGTACCACCAGTGTCCGAAGGTGAACTGGAAGACCAGGATGATCGAGGCAAATCCGATGCACAGAGCCAGTCCGTTGTTGCCAAACCCGAGGATTCCGACGGCAAGTCCGATCGACATGTTGTTCAGGGTGAAGGCGGACAGGTACGTGCGCAGATCCTGTCGGCTGACCTTCAGGAGGATGACCGCCAGAATTGTGGAAAACCCGAAGACCATGACCGCAGCCAGGAGCATCCAGAGCATTTCGGTGGGATCGGCGCGGTCGTTGGCCAGTTGTCGGATCACCAGGCACGGGAGTGCCACATGAAGGACGAGGGGGGTGAGCTTCTTCGATGCCCAGGGAAAGTTGAACCGCCCCATGAGATAGGCTGCGATCACAATCGCGTAAATCGGAATCAGAATGTTGAGGATGTCGTTGAGCACCGTCCACACCCTACGCGCATCCGACGTCCTGTGCTTTCAAGCGTTTGCTTGGACGGCAGCCCGTACGAGCTGCCAAGAAAAAAAACTCCCAGTGATCTGGGAGGTTTTTCGGGAAATGCAACGGGCATGGCGGGACTCGAACCTGCAACCGCCGGTTTCGTAGACCGGTGCTCTATCCAATTGAGCTACATGCCCTCCCGCACCGTGAGCGGTGTTTTCGGGCGAATCGAGAGTATACCGGTTCAGCTGGCGTCCTGCGAAATCAAGGACGTGTTCACTCCTCCAGAGCGGAGTCGTCCTGACGCAGCACCACCAGATCCACCGTCTTCCCCTTTGAATAATTGAACCCCGTCACTCGGCCCAGCTGCTGGAAGGGGCCGTCCTCGGGGACCTCCGTACGGGGAACCACGATCATGCCATCAGGATTCTTTTGGAACCAGTTGCGGATTCCACTTGGACCGATGACTTCCAGTCGCCCTCGTGCGCTGTACATCAGGCTGTCCTCGGTGTACCCGGTGGCGGCAAGTGGGTGTACTGCGTCAGAGCTGTGTTCTCGTATCACCGCCTCCAGGCGCGGTGTGATCCACACTGGCCAGGCATGCGGCAGGCTGATTCCAAAGACCAGTGCCATCGAAAGTGCCGCGGTGGGGAGGGCGAGCAGTTGCCCTTCAAGCAACCTTCCCTTCAGGATCAATCGGTAACCACTGACCAGAAACCCAAGACCCGCCAGAGTCCCCAGGATCAGCGTCAGCACGGCCACCCAACCCAGGCCGTGCGGTCGGGGTGCACCCGGGGGCGCGTCGGACAGGTCTCCAAGTTGCGCACACAGTGCGAGCAGCGTGATCGGCAGGGCGCAGAGCCCCAGCCCGATGACCAGCCAGAGCGTGAACCCGACTCGGGCCCCGATGCTTCTGACTTGGGGCAGTGCCTGCGTCCCCGCCATGAGTGCCCGGGCACTGATCAGGGCGATCGCGGGATAGAGCGGCAAGGTGTAGTGGGGGAGCTTGGTGGCAGCCAGTTCGAAGACCAGCCAGCTTGGAACGATCCACGCCAGACAAAAGAGTTCACTGTTGTTTCCACGCACCCTGAATCGACGCAGCGGTCGGCCTGCCCGGCGCCAGCTTCGACCGAGCGCCACGCCCGTGAGCAGAGAGCCCGGCCAGAGCAGAACGACCAGAAGCACCAGGTGGTACCCCGGAGGGGCGCCGTGGCTTTCGCGTCCTGTGGAGGAGCGAACCACGATCTCGTCGTAGGCAATGGCTCGAAGCGTCTCGAACCCGACCGCTTGGCTGGCCAGAAAGACCCAGGGCAGAAACACGCACAGAGCAATCAGAATCCCGGTGAAGGGCCGCAGTCTCACAAGCCATGACCACCGACCCGAGCACCCCGCGAGGGCCAGGGCAGTCAACACGACGACGAGAGGGGTGATGGGGCCTTTGGCCAGGATCCCCAGTCCAACCGCGACCCACAGCCCCGTGGTCAGCCAACGTGAGAGCGGCCGGGGGCTGGCTCGCCCTCGTTGCCAGCACGCCTGCAGCAAGAACATGGCAGCGGTGGTCAGGAAGACGAGGAGTTCGTCAGAACGGGCCATGTGGGCATCGAAGGCAAGCAGGGGGCAGACCGCAAGCAATCCACCAGCCAGTAGGCCCGTGGGCCCCCCAAACAGGGCGACCCCCAGTCGCCAGGTCAGAAGGATGGTCCCCAGAGCGCAGAGCACACTTGGAAGCCGGTACATCCAGATCGCATCTCCACCCGGAGTGCCTCCAGAGAACAGACCAGCACTGCCCGCCTGCAGCCAGTAGATCAAGGGTGGTTTGCTCAACCGCGTCTTTTCGCCCACTCGAGGGATCATCCAACCTTCGAGTGATCCTGATTCAAGCATCTGTCGAGAGGCTTGGGCAAACCGTGCTTCATCCCGATCGATCACCGGAATCGACTCGATTCCCGGCAACAGGACAGCCGCGGCGAGTACCATCAGCAGACCAGCCGCCAGCCAAGGGGCGTTGATCAAGGTTCTCCACCAGCCGTGACTCCGGACTGAGGGTGCGTTTGGCATGGATGGCTCGATGATGGCGATCCTGTGGGTGAGCAATCTGGCTGGTGTGTTCCGGTACCGGATTCGGAGCACTGCCTTCGCGATCAAAGCCTAGCACAGAGGCCCCGATGACGACTGATCAGACGCCCCTCGCTCCACGACAGCTGGCCCAAGAGGTCCGGCCGCCGCTGGTCCGCATCATTGAGTCTCCTCAGCGTGACTGGGGAATCTGGCTGTTGCTCTGGGTGGCGTTGATGGGCATCAGCTTCGCACTGGACGGCGTGCTTGGATCGGGATTGCAGTTCTTCCAGCGCGGAGACCTCAAACGCGAACTCGCGGCACTGGGTCAATGGGGGCAACTGAGTTCACTGGTGATCGTGGGGGTTCTGCTCGTTTCTCTTCAGACCCGTCGCTGGCGACGACTGCTTGATCTCGCACTGGCTGCGGGGTTGACTTGGTTTGTCAGCCTGCTTTTCAAGACCGGCCTGGGCCGTCTCCGGCCTCGACTGGAGACGCCTTACTGGTTTGATGGCTCTATAGTCCAGGCCTCGGATCCGGCCGGCCATCCCGGTGAACCGTTCAGTCAGTACGACCTTTCGAGTTTTCCTTCCAGCCACACCTCGGCGGCGATGGTGCTGTCACTCTTCGTGGCCCTTCTCTGGCCACGACTCTGGGGGTTTGCTTTGGTGATGTTGGTGCTGGTCGGGCTGTCTCGCTATGCCTTCGAAGCACACTGGGCCAGCGACGTCCTGGGCGGTGCGACCATCGGTTTCTTGGTCGGCTACCCCATACTCCGGGGCCTGTTTGGTGTTCGTCTCTGTGACTGGGTCTGGAAGGTCCTCTTCGATCGCGGAGATGCCCCCGCGATTGCAGACGTGGTCAGCGCCGAGCAGGCTGCTCTGCGCCGCACCGACTGAGCGGATGAGCAACAGTGCACCAGCTCAGTGAGCTGTCCAATGAAGCACTCAAGTATCTGATGAATCCACTCAGCCGTGGGCTTCTGAATCCTCTTCGCGCGGAGCCAGGCTGCTGGTCTCCTTCGAAGGTTCCTCGAGTTCACCGTAGCGCATGCTGGTTCGGGCAAACTGGTAGAGAGGGCTGGTGAAGATCGGCACGATCAACAGTCCCACTCCGCAGATGATTCCGACCATTCGGGGGGCCATGCGGGGGCCGTCGGTGACGGCTTCACTGCGAGGCGTTGACATGCGTACGATCGGGACCCCGGCCAGATGCAGGTAGTACCAGGAGCTGATCGCACTGTTGACTGCGGCAATGCAGACCAGCACGATGTGGCCACTTTCGACCCCGGCAATGAAGATCATCAACTTGCCCCAGAATCCGATGAGCGGGGGCATGCCCACGAAACTGCCGGCGGCCAGAGCGACCATGCCGGCGAGGCGTGGCTTGGTTCGCCAGAGTCCCGCCAGGTCATCGATCGATTCGATGTCCTGGCCAGCCCGCGTGAGCCCGGTGAGCACCCCGAAGAGTGCGAGGTTGCCCAGTGAATAGGCCGCCAGGTAGAAGAGCAGGGCGTCGGTTCCGTTTTCTGTTCCGGCCACGATGCCGATCAGCATGTACCCCGAGTGGGTGATTCCGCTGTAGGCGATCAGGCGCTTGATCGATTTCTGCAGCAGGGCGCCGATGTTGCCCAGTGTCATGGTCAGGACCGCAACCATCCAGAGCATTGCCGAGATCGGTGCGGGGAGACCTTCCTGGACCATGGTGGTGCCGGCGGCGGTCAGTTCCTCTCGGCCCGACCAGCCGAAGGTGCCACACAGGATGATGATCGCCACGAAACCGGCGATCTTTGGCACGATGGAAAGGAACCCGGTCATCGGATTGGACGCGCCCTCGTAGACATCAGGCGCGTACACGTGCATTGGAACTGCGGAGATCTTGAAGAAGATTCCAAGCAGTGCAAGCCCCATCCCGATCACGGCAAACGTTGGGATGCCGGCTTCGGTCGCGCTCTGGGCGGTGAGCACGTCGCGCATTTCCAGGAAGGAAAGGGTGCCGGTCGCTCCGTAAAGAAGTGCGAAGCCGTACAGGAACAGAGCGGTGCTCATTGCACCCAGGAAGAAGTACTTGATCGCCGATTCATTGGCTTTGCGGTTGTTTCTGCTCAGAGCCACCATCACATAGGTCGGCAGCACGGAGAGTTCCAGCGCGAGGAACAGCCAGATGAGGTCGGTGGCGTTGCAGATCAGCATCACGCCCACCAGGCTGAGCAACAGGAACGCGTGGTACTCACCCCGGACCACTCGAAGTGGATCGAAGGGGGTGCTGCCGCTGGCAACGGCGCGTTCGTAGGCTCGATCGACGGTGCCGGTACCCAGGGCAACCAGCCCGAGTCCAACGATTCCAGTCAGGCTCTTGACGTATCCACCGATCTTGGGGAACAGCAGACCGCTCTTCTCGAGTGCCTCTGGATCGGCGTAGACGAACTGGGTGAGCACCACGGACCCAATCAGAAACAGTCCCGTGATCAGGGGGACCGCACCCCTGAGGGTTCGGGAGCCGGAGAGGCCCACGACCGCCACCACCACCGCGCCGATGAACAGCAGGATGTCCGGGGTGATGAGGGTGAGTTTTTCAACCATTTCCATGGCCGGGGGGGTCTCCGTCGAAGGTCAATCCTGCTGAGTCGAACTCATCAGGGTGGAAGGTGCGTCCAGTAGGAGGGGGGTGGTGTTGGCGTCAGCTCGATTGGCCGCGGCCACCGTCTCCGGATAAGCGGTGAGCATGTGTTCTGCGGCGGGCTCGATCGCCTCAAGGAGTGGGGCGGGGTAGAGGCCAATGAAGAAGCAGATCACCGCGATGGGGGCGAGGGTCATGATCTCTCTCAAGTTGAGATCGGTGGGGAGATGGTGTGCCGCGGTTCCGTGATCCTGCTCGGGGATGTTTTCCTCACCAAAGACCACCTTGCCCACGAGGTAGAGCATGTAGATCGAGCCGAGAATCAGCCCCACACCTGCGACGATGCCGTACCACGGTCCGAGCACTCCGGGGTAGCCGCCGTTGTTTTCGGAGCTGGCCACGAAGGTGCCAAGCAAGCAGAGGAATTCACTCACGAATCCCGCGAGGCCGGGCAGACCGACCGAGACGAACGTGAAGAGCAACACGAAGAACGACCAGACCGGCATCGACTTCATCAAGCCACCGATGCGTTCGATCTCCTTCACATGGTGACGTTCGTACATCATGCCGATGCAGAGGAACAGCGCACCACTGGAGAGTCCGTGGGTGATCATGTAGAGGATGCCGCCTTGGGCACCGATCGGATTCAGCGCGAAGAGACCGATCATGCAGAAGCCCATGTGGGCGATCGACGAATACGCGATCAGCTTCTTCATGTCCGTCTGGGCCCAGCACACCAGTGAGGTGTAGATGATGCCGATGATGGCGAGGCCGGCGATGTACGGAGCGAATTCGACGACTGCTTCAGGGACCATCGGGATCACGAAGCGGAACACGCCGTACGCGCCGAGCTTCAGGATCACGGCGGCGAAGTTGACACTGCCCGCAGTGGGGGCCTGGTTGTGCGCCAGAGGAAGCCAGGTGTGCAGTGGCCAGAGCGGCACTTTCACCGCGAAGCCCAGCATCAATGCGAGCAGCACCCAGCCTTGTTCGGTCGGTGAGAGGAACTCTCGTGCGTAGGTTGTGAGTGCGTCGATGTCCCAGACATTGACGCCACCGTTGGTGCTGGGCAGCCAACCCCCGACGGAGTCTGCAAAGCTCATCACCAGGTACACGAAGCCTGCCAGCATCACGATCGAGCCGAACAAGGTGTAGATGAAGAACTTGAAACTGGCTTCACGTCGGTCGGGGCCGCCGTAGATCGCGACCAGGAAAAAGGCCGGGATCAGTGAGACTTCGAAGGCGGTGTAGAAGGTGATGATGTCCCGGGCGATGAAAACACCGATCACGGCGGCGTTCATGATCATCAGCCAGATGTAGAACTCCTTGACCCGTTCGGTGATCGCGGTGAAGGAGGCCAGCACCACCAGCGGCGCGAACAGGCAGGTCAGCAGGACCAGGAGCAGCGAAACTGAATTGACACCGAGTTGGAGTTCAAGTCCCACCAGCGGGATGATCGCCCAGCCTTGCTCCACGGGCCAGTAGCCGGCGAGGTTCGCTCCTTCGGTGGGAATCTCGCTCCAGAACGGATACATGCAGGCAAAGACGATGCCCCAGCCTAGGGTGGCCAGGCCGCCCAGAAGCCCAAGCCAGCGAGCCATGCGGGAGGGGGCTATGGCGATCAGTATCGCGGCCAGAATGGGGATTGCGATCAGGAATCCGGCAAGCACGTCATCCACCGCCCTTCTGGAGGTAGACCCAGATCATCCAGGCGAGGATGAGAGTCACTCCGCCAGCCATGGTTGTGGCATAGCCTTGCAGGGCGCCGCTTTGCAGGGGTTGGAAGATGCGCCCCAGCAACATCGGGATTCGTGCAATGCCACCGACCAGGATCCCGTCGATGACCAGGCGATCGAAAAGGTAGAGAAGCTTGGCACTGAGGTAGGTGGGGATTCGGATCAGTGCGTTGTAGATCTCATCCATGTACCACTTCTTCTCGAGTGTCCGAGGGAGCAGATTGGTCAGCGGGTTTCGCTTGAAGAGATCTTCCAGTCGATCGGCCGCTTTACGGTTGATCAGGTGGAAGTAGGCAGCAATCGAGAGTCCAATGACGCCGAAGGTTCCACTGACGAAGTACATGGTGAAATGGGGGTCTCCACCAAAGAATGGAATGTCGCCTTCGTGCCAGTGTTCGGGAAGTCCCCAGGCCGCAGACGAGTGGCTGACCATGCCCTTGATCCAATGGCCGATGCCCCAGTAGCCGGTACTGATCGCGGCAAAGCAGCCGATGGTGAGAATCAGCAGGACGGATTTGATGCGCCATCCGGGTGGGTGGGGGTGGAAGGTGGAGGGATCGCCCGTGTGTTCCGGACCGGGTTCGATGTGCAGGGTGCGACCGCCGAAGACCCTGAACCAGACTCGGAAGGTGTAGTAGGCAGTCAATCCGGCCGTGACGATGCCGACCCAGCCAAGTGCTCGATAGCCGGGACCCTTCTGAACGAATGCCTGAGCCAGGATTTCATCCTTGGAGAAAAAGCCGGCGGTGAAGGGGAATGCAGCCAGCCACAGGCCGCCGATGAACATGCACCAGGTGACGACCTTCCATCCCTTGGCCAGGCGCAGGCCCGAGATCTTGCGGACATCAAGCTGGCCGGCGAGGCCGTGCATGATCGCGCCCGAGCAGAGGAAGAGCAGCGCCTTGAAGAAGGCGTGGGTGTAGACGTGGAAGCAGGCACCGAAGGTCTGGACGACGCCGAGTCCCATGAACATGTAGCCAAGCTGCGACAGCGT
>NHEC01000019.1 GCA_002171655.1 Planctomycetes bacterium TMED75 | reverse complement strand
TCCAGGCATGGGTGCTGTCCTGGAGGCCCGTTCATCGAGGCATGAACTGGTTGCGCCGCAAGGCCAACCAGCCCGAATTCATCTGTGCTGCCTGAGCTTCGGCTCAGTCGCTGGTCTCGATCAATTCGACGTCGAAGACCAGAGTTGCCTTGGGGGGGATCACTGGTGGTCTGCCGGCAGCGCCGTAGCCCAGATCCGCCGGAATGATCAGTTTCCGCTTGCCGCCCACCTTCATGGTGCCGACACCCTCGGTCCAGCCTGGGATGACTTCATTCAATCGGAATGAGATCGGCTCCCCACGGTCCACCGAACTGTCGAATTTGGTTCCGTCCACCAAGTATCCGGTGTAGTGCACTCGAACGGTCGAAGTCGGTCCGGTGGGGGATCCACCCTCGCCTTCTTCGATCTCGATGAAGTTCAATCCTGAGGAATTGGTCTGCATGTCCGCAGTTGTTTCAATTCCTGGCATTCCGCCCGACATCTTGTCTTCCATGATCGTTCCCTTCACGGCATCGACTTTAATCTCGTGCCGTTTGTTGTCTGCAAGGATCACCACGCTGATGATCGGTTGTTCCGCGAGTAGGTTGAGCATGGCGGCAGAACAGTATCCCGGCACCTTCTCGAGTGCGGTCTTGACTGCATCGGTGATGCTGACATTGGGTGCCGTCACCTCACCGCTCATCGCATCGACGAGTATTCGCTTAGGTACACCGCCCGCTTCGACCATGATCACGTAGCGAATCGTATCCGGTGTCATAAGGCTTCGAGCCTGAACCGCGATGCCGCCACCTGCCTTCTGAGCGGTCTCGATCGCTTCGGACAGGCTGATCTTCGTGGCTTCCAGGCGGGCCTGAATCTTTGCCGGAGGGGTCGGGATCTTCGAGTAATCGACGCTCTGCGCGAGGCATTCGGTGGTCAGGCCGCAGCAAGCCAGTCCCAGTGCGCAGTAAGAAAGGACTCTCTGAAATTGCATAAGGAAAGCTCCATGGTGTTTGATTGGGCCGGTTAGGATAGTCCAGCAACCTCTCACCTGCTTGGAGCTTCGCATGCGAACCTTGATCTGCACCCAGCTTTTCTTGTTCACCTCGGTTTCATCGCTGTTTCTGGGTTGTGAACAGCAGGATCCGCCCGCCCGCGCCGCGGGCGATGCGGTGGCGGCTCCCGCCGAGTCCGGGGAGATCGACACCACGACCATGCCGATGCCGGGCAGCACGGGCTACCTGAAGGCCCTGTCGGGTGCGAAACAAACCGCAGAGAACACCAAGCAGAAGGCGGACGACTACAACCGCAAGCTCGAAGAGCAGATGGATGATCTCTTCACCGACTGAGTGAGCGGGTTCACCTGCTACTTGAGGTTTTCCGGGTTGAGCGGGAGCAGATCCTCCACCACGAACAGGCCGTCCTTGCGCACCACTTCATCGTCGAAGTGGATCTCACCACCACCATATTCCGGTCGTTGGATCATCACGTTGTCCCAGTGGATCTCGGATCGGTTGCCGTTGTCCGCTTCCTCGTATGCCTGACCCGGAGTGAAGTGGATGCTGCCTGCGATCTTTTCGTCGAACAGCGTGTCCTTCATCGGGTGCAGTACGTAGGGATTGAATCCGATTGCAAATTCGCCGACGAAGCGTGCACCTTCGTCGGTGTTCAGGATCGATTCGAGCTTGTCCGCATTCCGGGCACTCCAGCTCTCCGTCACCTTGCCATCCTTGAACACCAGCTTGATGTTCTCAAAGCTCACGCCGTTGTACAGAGTAGGTGTGTTGAACTGGATGATTCCATTGACGGAATCCCGGACCGGTGCAGTGAAACACTCACCATCAGGAATATTGTGTGAACCGCAGCAGGGGACGCTTGGTATGTCCTTGATCGAAAAACTCAGGTCGGTCTCTCCCGGACCGAGCAGTCGCACTCGGTCGGTTCGGTTCATTCGTGCGGCAAGGGCATCGGCCGCACCCTGCATCTTCCCGTAGTCCACGGTGCAGACGTTGAAGTAGAAATCGCGAAAGGCACTGGTGCTCATCTGCGCAAGCTGGGCCATTCCGGCATTCGGCCAACGCAGCACACACCACTTGGTGTTTTTCACGCGCTCCTCGAAGTGCACCGGCTTCATATACAGCCGGCCGCGTGCCTTCATCCGGTCTTCCGGGACGTCGGAAAGTTCACTGGCGTTCTCCGAACCCCGCAGGCCGATGTAGGCGTCCATCTGCTTCATGCGATGGCGGTCGATCTGTGCCATTGATTCGAGGGCTGCATCCTCGATTGAAATCATCTGCGCTCGTTGAATCCGGCTGTTGTTCGCCACCACGTGAACATGTGCGCCGGCTCGTTGTGCGCTTTCCACCAGAGCGATGATCATGTCCTCCGGAATATCCCAGGTCTCGACCAGGAGGTGTTCTCCCGCTGCGAGGCTGGTGGAGTGCTGCGTCAGGACGTCGGCTAATCTCGTGTATCTGGGGTCGTTCACGAATCGTGTTCCTTTATGAGGGTTCGCAGTTTCGATTCCGGGCATTCGCCGAATTGCGTGACTTGGAGCTCGGCGGCCGAAAGGTCCGCCTTGTGGTGAGGGCATTCGATCGCCACCGCGGGCATTCCTGCCCGATGAGCGGCTTCTATCCCAGCAGGTGCATCTTCGATCACGATGCAGGATTCCGTCTCCAGGCCGAGGGATTCCGCGGCCTTGAGAAATACGTCCGGAGCTGGTTTGCCCTGTTCGACATCGCATCCACAGACGGTCTCGTCGATCAGGTCGTTCAAGTGCAGCAGATCCAGCGCAAGTTCCACGTTCTCCCGCGGTGCGGACGAACCCACCGCAAGCTTCCACCCACCAGCGCGCAGTGACTTGATCAGTGTGGTGGTACCGGGCATTTCCGAATAATCGTTCACGACCACCGATCTGAAGAGTGCCTCCTTGCGATCCGCAATCGAGTCAATCAGCGTGTCGTTCGGCTCTGCTCTTCCCAGGGTCTGGAAGATGTCCCGAATGATCTCCTCGTTGCGTTGGCCGAAATGCCGCCGAAAATCATCGCTGGTGTATTCGATATCCAGTTCAGTCATCGCCTGCTGCCACGAGCGCTGGTGCGCGTGGTAGCTGTCCAGCAAGGTGCCATCCATGTCGAAGATCGCGCCAAAGGTCTCTGGTTTACCCGGCATCGGAACCTCCGGCCATGATTTGAAGCTCCTCCAGAACGACGGCGCAGGCCTCTGCGGCCATCGGCATCGCCTCCGCGGCGACGTCGAGGTGAGTGACCGCACGGACTCTTCGCAGGCCCATCGGAATCATGCGCACCCCGTGTTCTTCCAGCCGGGAGCAGAAGTCGGCCGCCGTGGGGCCGGGCTCCTCCAGGTTGAAGAACACCATGTTGCTGGGGATCTTCTCCGCGGTCAGCTCAAGGTGAATGCGAGGTACGCCGGACAGCGCTCGGGCGAGTGCTCGTGCGTTCTGGTGATCATCGCCCAAGCGGTCCACATGGTGCTCCAGGGCGTAGATGGCAGCGGCGGCAAGCATGCCCGACTGTCGCATCGTTCCACCGAACATCTTGCGAAATCGTCTCGAGCGATCGACCAGTTTTCGTGATCCGATCAGGGCGGATCCGACCGGAGCGCCAAGGCCCTTCGAGAAGCAGACTGAAACACTGTCCGCCGGGGCGATGAATTCCGACGCGCTGTAGTCTGAAGCGGTGACGGCATTGAAGAGTCTCGCTCCATCGACGTGCACGTGCAGTCCTTGATGATGCGCCGCTTCCGAGACGGCCTTGAACTGATCAAGACTCCACGCCGTACCACCACCACGATTGTGGGTGTTTTCAACAATCACCATTCGATCGACCGCGTTGTGGTCATCAGGCCCACGCACTGCAGCAGCCATCTCCAGATCGCTGAAGATGCCCCCCGGTCCATCCAGCGGTGCGATCATGCAGCCAGAAAGAGCTGCTGGAGCTCCGGTCTCGTAATGGATGACGTGGCTGTCGCGGTGGGCGATGATCTCATCACCGGCTTCGCACACCGAGCGGATCGCGAGTTGATTGGCCATGGTGCCGCTGGGTGTGAAGACCGCCGCTTCTTTGCCCAGCATCTCTGCGATATGCGCTTCAAGAGCCTTCACGGTGGGATCGTCACCGAGGACATCGTCCCCCAGGGGGGCCGAGTGCATTGCCCGTTTCATGGCTTCCGAGGGCTGGGTGACGGTGTCGCTTCTGAGATCGATCACGTTGCGTGGTCCGAAAGTACGTAGTTTCAGGAGGTGAATTCTAACAGACGACCCTCTACTGGCGGATCATCTGATTTGAATCCGAATCAATACCTGCGCCCGCTTTGACTCAGCGGAACGTATTTTCAGCGTTTGCGATTCGTTCGGGTTGTCACGGCTCGTCTGTCCCTGCAGCCTCGGCAAGGACTGGACGGTCCTGGTCTACCCTTGCGGTCGAGATCAAGGGCTGCAGACTCATCCCACCACTGGCTTCGATCACCAGATCGTAGGATTCACCTTGTCGAACCGGCTTGTAGACCGCTTCCCCCTGGGCAACTCGGACTCCAAGCTCCCGTGCTCGATCCGGGTTGGTGGCGATCTTCCAGAACCCGCTCCAGACGGCACGTTCGAACCGTGCTTCCTCACTCACCGCGTATCCCGCAGGAATGCCCCCTGGGGTATCGATTGGTATGCCATCGCGGGGGGGAATTTGATCAGAATAAATTCGCCTCAACAAGACCAGGGTCTGGCCCGCAAAGGGATCGGCATGAGCGACCCGCTCGTAGTCGAATCGAACCGTCCAGGCATCGACGAAGAGCACGGCACCCGGGACCACGAAATCCTGTCGGTCCAGTTCGGAGCCTCGATCATCCAGCTCGATGAGTCTGATCCTGGTTTCCAAGGGGGCCCCGGCTGGATCCAGCAATTGGTCCAGTACCTCGATTCGGGCCATCCGCCGGGTGCGTTGGAGGCGCTCGATCATCTGTTCACGGACCTCGATTTCCGAGGCCATCTGGTCTTCCAACAGCTGAATCTGGGCTGTCAGGGCCCTTTCTCGGTCAATCAGGCCGTACCAGAGGTAGACCACGACCCCGCCCCCGAAAATCATCGAGAGGAAGAGGATTCTCAGAAGTGAGCCGATTGTCTGGTTCATGATTCGAGGCATCCTGATTCCTATCGGCATTCCGTCAGAAGACACGCCTCCAAACGCCGATAGTTCCCACTATGACCATCTGTTCCCTGACCATCCTGTTCGTTTCCCTTCTGTCCGTCGCGGGTACCCCGTCAGGGCAGGAGGAGGCCCACCCTTCTCGTGCCCTGGCGTCCCAGAGGCAGAAGGTCGAGTTTTTCGGCTTTGAAGAAGCCAGTGCCTTTCATTCACCGCTTCCAAAGCCTTTCTTTCGGATTCTGTCGAGCAACGGTCGACCCGGTTTTCCCGATTTCGGAGATGTCCAGGTCGAGGATTCAGAGGCCTTTGGTGGTGACTGGGCGCTCAAGTTCTCCCTGGATGGTGCTCCCATTGCGGTGGGTATTGCCCGGGCACGGATTCCGATTTTTCCCCAGAGCCTCTACGAGGTTCGAGCAAGAGTTCGGACTTCTCGCCTCAATCAGGCATCCGCGGTGCTCAAGGTGCGTCTGCTTGATGAGCGTGGTGCTGAAATCCCGGGTTCCTCCAGATCTTCCCGCAGTGTTCGGACCCGAGGTGAATGGACGGTTCTCTCCGTGCAACCTCCGATCGAGGTTGAGCAAGCGGTGGATCTGATTTTCGAATTGCATGTGGAGCAAGGTGCCCGCCCCGACATCACCGGCGAGGTCTGGTTTGACGACATCGAGGTCTGGCAACTCCCGCGCATGACCCTGGATGCGATTCCGTCCACGGGCGTCACCCGTCATCCAGAAGCCCCCAAGCTCACGGCAGAGATCCGTGATCTCACGACTGGTGGTCTCTCTGCCGTGCTCACGACTCGTGACCTCGATGGATTCGTCGTCGATGAGCGGCTCATCGAGATCACCCGCGGCAGCACCACGGTGGCCGAGGACCTCAATGGACTGCCGGTGGGCTGGTATCAGAGCGAACTCACGTTGCTTGATCAGGAGACGGTTGTGGCAACGATGCGGCAGTCGCTGGGAATTCTGCCGCCTTCCAGCGACCTGCTCAAGGGATACCGCGTTCCTTTCTTCGGGGTGACTCTGCCCAGCAATCGCCACTTCGACATTGAACGTGACGGTCTCATGTTGGAGGCTCTGGCACCGGACTACGCAGTGATCCCGATCTGGCAGCCCGGTCTTCCCGCCCAACTCGATACCGAAGGTGCAGCGTTTTTCAATTCCGTGGTAGACATTCTTCATGCCAGACAGGTTGAGCCCGTCTTTGAGCTGGCGGCCATTCCCGACGACCTTCAGCCAAGCGGCCTTCCTCTTGATCCTGATCAGGTCTGCGCCTTGCTCAGTGCTCCGGAAGAGGCTTCTCTGCATCTGCTTCCCTGGATGGCTGAATTCGGAGATGAAGTGTCTCGGTGGAGGATGCGCAACGAAATTCCCCCCAGTTCCGCCCACCTTCAGGCCGCAGTTCGCAATGCATTGGTGATCGCTTCCGAGTTCGTTGCGGCAGGTCGCATCGAATTGCACCCGTCGTCAAATGACTTGTTCGGAAGTGATCGATCCACCCTGCCAGCTGAAGTCGTGATGGTGGGCCTGCCCGGGGAACACCAATCCGATCGAGCCGAGTCTTCTTCCGAGCCTGATTCACCTCGGTCACCTGCGGTCGTTCATTTTGCCTCTCAGCCCCACATCTCTTCTCACCGCGAGATGGCTGAACAGGCAGCTCGTGAATTCATCGAGTGCTGGGCGGATGGTGTCGAGCGGATCGAATGCAGTGCTCCCTGGGAGGCTCGTAGTGCACGTTCCGCTCGAGGAATCGATTCCACCGGATTTGCGTTCCACCTGATCGCCTCTCAGCTTTCAGGCCACTCTCCTCGCGTCGAGGTTCCTGTTGGACGAGGGATCAAGGCATACCTCGCCGGTGATTCCACGGATCCGTTCCTGGTGGCCTGGTCACTCGAGGGAGATTCGCTGATGGAGATCGATGAAAGCAATGGGGCTCTGTTGATCACACACATCGATGGTTCCTCCACTCGACTGCCCTATCGTGAGGGAAACCGCCTGGTAGAGATCGGTGAATCTCCGGTCTTCATTCGTGGTATCGATCCGGACATTGCACTCTTTCGAGCGAACATCCGACTGGAACCCGAAACCATCGAAGCGGCGACCGGTCTGCACGACTGCACCATACGGGTGCACAATCCCTGGCCGGAATCGATCAGTGTCCGACTCCGTCCGGTGGGGCCCGCGAATTTTCAGTTCCAGCCTCGCAGTCGTCGGATCTCCATCGGACCCGGGCAGGAGGCCTTCATCCCCTTCGCCTATACCTATCCAAGAATGCAGTCCGATGGCGCGATCGATCTGCGCATCGAGGCCGAGGTCGAGGGGCTCGATACCTTCACGACGACTCTGCTCGTACCCACTCTGATCAAGTCAACCCGACTTGCGCTCAAGGCCTCCTGGCGACTTTCCCATGATCGTGAGGGAGGGGAGAACGGTATTCTGGTGACGGTCCAGGCCGAGAACATCGGATCCTCTCCTCTCCTGCTCAAGGCTTCCAGCCAGGCGATCGAATATGCCCCGATGCGTCGAGCACTCCCCCGGATTGGTCCCGGCGAAACTGCCTCGCGCACCTTTTCCTTCCCCGGAGGAAACGTCAAGCTGAGAGGTCGGCAGATCACGGTCGGGGTCTATGAAATCCAGGGGGATACCCGGGTCGTCCGCCGCCTTGAGATACCCCGGCAGATGGGGGTCTTGGTCGAAGTCGATCCTGCCCCGGACGTCGAGTGATGCACCTCAGATTGGTCGCTGGGGTGGCTTGCCCATGAGGCTCTCGAATACCACCCGGGTCACCAGCCAGCTTCCATCAGACTGGCGTTGGAGTTCGAACATCCAGGTGGTCGGTACCGACCCGTAGGAGCTGGTGGTGGTCGTGATGCACGCCATCGAGACCATTGCCCGGTCGGCTTCCAGGCTTTCTCCTGAAAGGCGGGTGACCCAGTTGTCGGTGATTCGGTTGGCCCGTTCCAGGCTTCTGAGCGAGCGTTCCAGATCCTTGAAGGAGCGCCCGGGCCGGCGAATATCGGCCATGTGGAGTGATGCGGTCGGGGCCACGTGCTTCAGAACTGCATCCGCGTCCCCGGCTTCAGCTGATTGAACCATCAATTCCACCACGTGCTCGCCATGCTCGGCAGGCGTGGTCACCAACCGATCCAGCAGAAAGACCCCACTGGAGCAGACCAGGGCGATCAGAGCCGCCACCAGGAGCCGGCCATCACCACTGCGAAGAAATGCGATTGTGAGGATCAGCAGCAACGAAACTGAAACGAGTCCGATCGGCCAGGGATTCTCAAAGAAGTAGGTCTGCACGCGGTGTTCCTGCAAGAGGTTGTCTGTAGGCGTCGGGGCGGATCGGTCGATGAAGAAGTCGTGAGATCATGGTCGGCAAGGAGTGCCGGCCGGGGTACCTCTGGTACCCCTCAGGAAGGACTCGGAGGCAGTCTTCACCGTGCCCAGAGGCAAGCACACCCCAGACCATGGACATGGTAGCTCCGGCTTGGACTCCGGAGAGCCCACCCTCCTTGAACGAAACCTCACCGCTCTGGGCTCCCCGGGAGCGGTGGTCAGTACTTTGATTCGCGAGGCGTTGCCCACCCCAATCGATTTCGAGGAGGCTCGGGATGGATCTCTGGTTGGAAGCCTCACGGGGGGTATGCCCCTGGCCAGTCGTCACCAGCCTCTGGCCGAGGCTGATCGCTGGGCGGATGAGCTCGATACGGCGCACACCGCCTTCGCGCTGGTTCTGGGTTTCGGGTTGGGCTACCACGTCCGATCTCTCGTGGAGCGAATGCGTGGAACGGGAATCGTCGTGGTGTTCGAGCCCGACCTCGGTCTGCTCAAAACGGTCTTCTCGCGAATCGACTGTTCGAACTGGCTTTCACCCGCCCGAATCCGAATCCTCTGTGATGAGTCTGATGAACGCCAGACGACTGCCGCTTGGTCGGACTTCGATTCGCAGATGGTGGCGGGAACCAAGATTCTGGAACACCCACCCTCACGCTCCCGTCTGGAGAACCATGCGGGTGCCGTTGGATCGCGTCTTTCCGACGCCGTCAGTCGAGCACGCATGACCATCTCGACGATGCTCATGCGCAGCCTGGGCACCGTACAGAATGAGTTGTACAACGTCGATCACTACGTTGGTGGATCGGGAGTGGAGGCGCTCGAGGGAACCGCTGCCGGACATCTGGGCATCGTGGTGAGCGCCGGACCCAGTCTGCAACGCAATCTGGATCTCCTGCAAGACAACCAACTACGCAATCGCTGTGTCATCATCTCCGCCCAGACCACGCTTCGGCCACTTCTGGAAGCAGGAATCCGACCGCATTATGTCACGGCCCTCGACTACCACCAGATCTCCAGACGTTTTTACGAGGGCCTCACTTCTGAAGATGTCAGTGGAATCACCTTGGTGGCACTTCCGCAGGCCCATCCCATCATTGCTGACAGCTGGCCGGGAGCGATTCGGTGGTGCAAGGCCCTGGTCCTGGATGAGATCCTGGGCCCCCTTGCGCCCGGCTTCGGCGCTCTTCCCGCGGCAAGTACCGTGGCCCACCTGTCCTACCACCTTGCGCGCTACCTCGGATGTGATCCCGTTGCGCTGATCGGTCAGGACCTCGGTTTCACGGACGGTGTCTACTACTCGCGCGGAACCGCAATCGACGATGTCTGGTCGACTGAACTGAACCCTTTCAACACCATCGCCATGATGGAGTGGCAGCGAATCGTCCGCCACAAGGGGATGCTGCATCGACTCGAGGACATCCATGGTCGTCCGATTCTCACCGACGACCAGATGCTGTCCTACCTTCGGCAGTTCGAGGAATTCTTCACTCTTGACCAGCAGCGGGGCCTGACCACGATCGACGCCACCGAGGGTGGAGTCAGAAAAGTGGGTGCCGAGGTGGACTCGCTCCAGTCGGTGCTCACTCGATTCGCCGGCCCGGCGGTCGAGTCGATGTCCGCGGTCCCTCCCGCAGAGAAGACACTCGACGCTTCCTCCCGTGGTGACCTTGAGAAACGATTTGAACAACTGAGCGAGGATACCCGCCGTCTTGGCGAACTCTCCGGAGAAACCGGCCTCCTGTTGGAACAGCTTTCAAACCATCTTGCGGATTCCGGAATCTCCAACCGACTCTTCAAGCAGCTGGAGAGCAAGCGTGCGGAGGTCGCAGGGTTGGGCGAGGTCTTCACCTTCGTCGACAAGGTGAATCGAATCGGTGCCTTCAAGCGATACCTTGCGGACCGACGCATCGACGTGATGGAAGCTTCGGATCCCCTGGAGCGCCAGGCGTTGCAGGTCGAACGTGACCTCGTCAATGTTCGTTTCTTCGAGGAAGCAGCGATCGAATCAGGCTGTCTCCTCGAGGATGCGCGCCAGGTTCTCAATTCCGGAAGCCGATCGCTCGAAAGCGAATCCAGAACACGCTCCAGATTGTCGGCATCCGTGGTCGAGGTGGACAACCGGGTTCAGGAACCCACGAATCGGGTGGTCGCGTTGGTACCCATCAACCCTACGGGGGGGGGAGCAGGGTCTCGTCGCACGCTTCAGTACAAGATTGGTGGCCAAAAAGTCGCCAACCTCACGCTTACGCGACTGGCTTCCTCGCGGAGGCTTGATCAGATCGTCGTGATGATCCCAGACGACTTCGAATTCGAGTTGGCTGTCGATCAGGTGGAAGGCATGGTCCCAATCACCATCGAGCGCTGCGGAGCATCGCCGTTTGGAGTCGAACACGAAGCAATCGTCTCGGCTCGTATGTTCGCTGATCGATGCTGGCGAGGCGGCATTTCGGGAATGACCGTCTTCGATGAGGTCCTGGCACCCCAGTCCATGTCGGAACTCATGGAGCGTCAGCAGATCGATGGTGCCGTGCTCTGCGGTCCGGACTGGCCGTTGGTGGAGATCCACGGACGTGGAGGAATCGATGAGCTCATTGATCGATGGCGGGAGTTAGAAGGTCGTCGCCCCTTCATTTTCACGCAGGCACCACCGGGACTCGGTGGTTGCTTGGTCTCGAAGAAACTGATGACCTCCCTCGCTCAGCGCAACCGCCTGGCGACGGTGGGCTCTCTGCTTGGCTATCGCCCTGATCGTCCCGAACATGATCCGATTGTGGGCGAGGGGAACTTGACGATCGACCCGCAGGTCCGCAAATCATTGTTGCGTGCCGTGTACGACTCTCCTCGGACGCGCTATCGGATGCAATGTGCGATCGAGCCAATTCTCTCGACCCGGAAGTCCTTTCCATCGAAGCTGTCCAGTCGCGACATCGTGGATCAACTTGAATTCGAACGCCGTGGTGGACTTCCGAACTTCACCCCACGTCACACCATCATCGAACTCTGTACCGGACGACTGAGTTCTGGACTCTGCAGCCCGCACCGAGAGGGCACCATTCAGCGAGAGGCCATGACTCAACATCGCTTCAGGCGGATCATCTCTGATCTGGTTGATTCCAGCGATGCCATGATCACGCTTGGTGGGGTCGGGGATCCGCTTCAGCATCCTCACTGCATCGACTTCGTCAAGATGGCTCTTGATGCTGGAATTCGCGGCATCCACGTCCGGACCGAACTCCAGTGCTCTTCGGAGCGAGTTCTCGAACTCGCGAGTAGTGGTGCGCAGATCGTTTCGGTCGATCTCAATGCGGATTCCCGGGAGTCCTACCGCCGGGTGATGGGACATGACGGGTTCGATACCGTCATCGATCGCATCAAGACGCTCATTGGCGCCCGCGTACCTCTTGCCGGTCAAGGGGTTGGTGCCCTCGCCCTTCCCTGGGTGGTTCCGAGAATCCAGCGTCGAGTGGAGACGATGGGGGATATCGAATCCTTTTACGAACGTTGGCAGGAGATCCTGGGAACTCCCGTCATTGATGCTGAGCCCGGTGTTCTCAGCTCCGATCAGGCCGCTGGTTCCAGACTCGCGGAGGCGAGCAATCCCGAGCGAACACAAATTGCCGAGACCTTCCGACGAATGACGATCTTCAGTGATGGATCGGTTCCCTTTGCCGAACTCGATCTTCTTGGAAGAGGCTGCGTCGGAAACGTCGATGAAGAAAGCGTAATTGAACTCTGGCGCAGGGTGGTGATCGCTCGCCGGCGAGCCCTGCGCGAAAATGGACCCCAATCACCACTAGTGAGGACCTTTCAGTCGTGACCAGTCAAAGCGAAAAGACCATTGCCGTGATCGTTGGACGAGCCGGAAGCAAGGGACTTCCAGGAAAGAATTCCCTCCCCCTGGGCGGAAGGCCGATGATTCTCCATTCGATCGACCATGCCCTGAATTCCAGGCATGTGGATCGCGTGATCGTATCCACGGATGGGGACGAGATTGCCGAAGCGGCGCGGTCGGTGGGGGTCGAGGTCGTCATCAGGCCGCCATTGCTTGCCAGCGACCAGGCATCAATCGATGCTGCGGTGCGCCACGCGATCGAGTCCATCGGTGCGCCACACGAGCAGGTCGTGATCCTCTATGCGAATGTGCCGATCCGTCCCCATGATCTGATCGACCGGGCGGTGGAACACCTCATGGACACCGAGGCCGACAGTGTCCAGAGCTATGAACCGGTTGGAAAGCGACATCCCTGGTGGATGATCTCCCTCAATGAGTCCAGCCAGGTCACACCCTGGAAGCGAAACAACGTCTACCGCCGTCAGGATCTTCCTCCGGCCTATTTTCCCGATGGGGGAGTGATCGCAGTGCGTCGTGAGGCATTGTTCACAGTCGATCCCGAGAGTCCCCATGCGTTCCTCGGCCGTGACCGCCAGGGAATCGTCAACAACATCGGAGATGTCGTCGACGTCGATGATGAAATCGACCTGATTGTGGCGGAGGCAAAGCTCCAATCGGCACTCGGTTCTCGTGCCGGCGCATGAGTGGTCCAGGCACTGCTTCCCGCTTCACTGTCGCCGGCGATGATCCCTTCATCATTGCTGAAATAGGGGTCAACCACGACGGTCGACTTGAACGCGCGCTTGAGCTGGTTCACTCGGCGGCTTCGGCCGGGGCAGATGCCGTCAAGTTCCAGTGGTTTGATCCACGGGAACTTCTTTCATCCTCCGCATCACTCGTCGCCTACCAACGGGAAGCCGGTGAGTCGGACCCGTATCAGATGCTCTCCCGGCTTCAGCTCTCCAGTGATGACATGGCACGTCTGATCTCCTGTGCTCGAGGATTGGACCTGCAGTCCATCGTGACGGTGTTCACCCCTCATCTGGTCGGGAAAGCGATGGAACTGAGCTGGGACATTCTCAAGACTGCTTCGCCGGACCTGATCAACCGGCCCTTGCTCGAGGCGGTTGATGGCACTGGTTTGCCCTTGCTGGTGAGTACCGGTGGTTCCACTCTGCATGAGATCCAGGAGTCACTTTCATGGATCACCACGAATGAACCCGGGCTGCTGCATTGTGTCAGCAGCTACCCGACCGCTGATCAGGACGCATCACTGGGTGCTATTCGGGTGCTTGGTGAAACGACCGGCCTGCCGGTGGGCTACAGCGACCACACCACAGCCCTCGAGACCGGTGGGTTGGCGGTTGCTGCCGGCGCGACGATTCTGGAGAAGCACATCACCTGGGACCGAAAGGCGAAAGGGCCCGATCATTCGAGTTCGATGGAACCCGATGACTTTTCCAGATACGTCGCATTCGCACGACGTGCTCGGCAGATGGTCGGCGGATTTGAGAAATCAGTGGCCCCTTCGGAACGTGCGGTCATCGCAGCCTCACGTCAGTCGGTTTCGGCGCTCATCGACATCCCGGAGGGGACGGTACTCCAGCGAAAGCACCTCTCGACCATGCGTCCCGGCAACGGAGTTCCTCCGGCCCAGCTTGATTCACTGGTTGGTCTTCGAGTATTGCGTACCGTGACTTCGGGCTCTCTGATCTCCTACGAAGATCTCCAAAGCGAGTCCGACTCATGACCCGACGAACCGTCGCCGTCTTCACGGGAAGCCGCGCCGAGTATGGACTGCTCCGACCTGTGCTCGATGCATTGGATGCCTTGAACGAGACAGATCTTCGACTGATCGTGGGTGGCGCGCACCTGGTTGGTGATCCACCGACTTCGGCCGAGATCCAGGCCGAGCGAACGGTGCACGCAGTGGTCGAGATGCAAGGTGAGCAGGCGCGGACGCGCCTTGCCGATGCTCAAGCGGTCGCTCGCGGTATCCGAGGGATTTCCGAATCACTTGCAATCATGAAACCCGATTTCCTCCTGATCCTCGGCGACCGTATCGAGGTCCTGGCCGCGGCCACCGCCGCATCTTTGCTCGGAATCAGAATTGCGCATGTGCATGGTGGAGACGTCGCTTCCGGGGTGTGCGATGAATCAACTCGCCATGCGGTGACCAAGATGTCTCATCTTCACTTTCCCGCCACGCCAAAGAGCGGTGCGCGCATTCGCAGTATGGGTGAGTCGCCCGAAGGGGTGTTCGTCGTGGGATCTCCAGCCATCGATGGCATCGACCAGATTCCGCCGATGGGTGATCGTGAATGGGATGAGATAGGGCAGCCGAGGTTTGTAGTTCTGCATCACCCGGTGGGAGATTCAGATGATGTCGAATCTCAACGGATGCATCAGATCATTTCCGGGGTCAGTCGGTTCGGTCGGACTTTACTGCTCTCTCCAAATCTCGATCCCGGTAGTGATGGAATCCGCAATGCGATCCGGGAATCCAATCTGTTCTCGCTGGCCCACCTTGAGCGGAGGGATTTCATCGGACTCCTCAAACGCATCGATGTACTGGTTGGTAACAGCAGTGCAGGATTGATCGAGTGCGCCGCGCTCGGTCGGCCGGCAGTCGATATCGGTGATCGGCAGGCGGGTCGGGAACGTCCGGACACTGCGATTCACCTCGATTCTCTTACCGGACCCGGGCTTCAAGGTGCCCTTGAACAGGCACTCGACCTGCTCCCGGGAGGTGTCGATTCGAGATTCGGTGACGGCGACTCTGGTCAGGTCATTGCCCACACCCTCGCCACGATCCCTCTTGCGTCGGTTCCAGTTCGAAAATGCTGGTTCGAGCCCAGGATCCCCTAATCACCCCCTTTTTCTCGTCTCTTGATTCTTTGCTCAAGGGAGGTCCCTCGGCGGCCGAAATCCCTTGGGTGGGGAAGAGTCTCCTTCCCGAAAGCCAGGAACGGGGGAAGCATGTCTGCTTCAAATCCAATTGATAATCGATACTCAACCGCCACGGACATCATCTCGGGCATCGCCCACATGTCCACTCTTCCAGAAGTGACGCTTCGTATCGTGGACGTCATCGATGATCCGAACAGTTCGGCTCGTGATCTTCATCAGATCGTTGCCTCCGATCCGGCACTTTCCTCTCGGATCCTCAAGGTGGTGAATTCTTCGTTCTACGGGATGCCCCGACAGATCGGTTCGATGAACCGTGCGATCTCGCTGCTCGGTTTGAACGCAGTCAAGAACATCGCCGTCGCAGCGAGTCTCGGAAAGATCTTCAAAAGCGCTTCGGCAATACCCAACTTCGATGCTCGCGAATTGTGGGACCACAGTTTGAAGACCGCAGTCGCCTGCTGCATGGTTGCTCGTGAGGCAGGATCTCGCTGTTCGGATGAGGCCTTCCTGGCTGGTCTGCTCCACGACATCGGGCTGATGGTCGAGATGCAGTACGACCAATCCCGTTTCAGTTCCATCCTTTCCGATCTCGACGTGAATTCCGACGGAGTGCCCTCGACCAATCTCATCCTCGCCGAGGAGTCAACCTTTGGAGTCAACCATCAGGATCTTGGTGCCGTGTTGTGTGAGCAGTGGAAGTTCCCCCGATCGCTCGTCAGTGCGACCGCCAACCACCATGATCCCACCAATCTGAGCGGGGACGAGGCAATGATGCCCTGGTTCGTCCACATCGCGGATCGTCTCTCTGCAGGTTGTCCGGGTGGATTCCGTCTGGATCTACCTGATCTGGGGATTTCCAGCCATGCTTCTGATGCGATCGGCTTGGGTCCGGTGGCGTTTGCATCCATTGCGGAGGCCCTGGAAAACCAAGAAGACGAGATTCAGATTTCCATGGCAGCCTGACCCTTGGCATCGCGACTCGACTGCCTACCATGATGGTATGTCTGGGTCCTTCCTCGTCGATTTCGATCAGCCGATTCCTCTCTTTCCGCTTGTTGGGGTGGCTCTGTTTCCTCAGACAGTCCAGCCGTTGCATGTCTTCGAGACACGCTATCGGCAGATGATCGAGGACTGCATGGCCCATACCGTGGATGGTGACCTCTCCAAGTCCGGCCCGATCGCGCTGGCGGTTCTCGAAAAGGGACTGGTCGGCGCGGACTCGGTTGGTTCGCCTCCGCTCAAGCCCATCGTCTGCATCGGCCGGATTCTCAAGAATCACTTGCTTCCCGATGGGCGCAGAAACATTCTGGTTCACGGGGTCTGCCGGGCCTTAATTCGATCCGTCGATGAGCCGGATGACGATCGACTGTACCGGGTTGGGGATCTGCGTCCGATTGAATCACCCCTGGCCGAAGCACCGTCCCCCGTCGTGCGACAAGCACTCAAGCGGCTGCTTCATGGTGATCAACTGAATCGTATGCATGCTGCAGAGGCGGTGCGGGAGTGGGTTGATCAGGAAGAAGTCCCCATTGAAACCCTCATCGAGATGGCTTCATTCGTTCTGGTCAAGGACGAGCGACTTCGGTATCAGCTTCTCCAGGAACCTGATCCGAGTGAACGTGCGCGAATCGTCTATGGAGAGCTGCATCACATCGATCGACTGGTGGCCCGCTGTGACCTCCAGGGATGGCGTGAGTGGCCCAAGGGCCTCAGTTGGAATTGACAAAGGGCGGTGCGACGTCCTTGTTGAGCTCATCCATCTCTCCGGGTGCGTAGTATCCGGCAAGGCGCAGTGCCTTGTTCCAGTTCTGGATCAGTTCCGCATGCTCTTGCAACAGTGGTTCCGGATCACCGATGATTCGAATTGACCTGATCCAGTCTCCGGGTTTGGCTTGTGTGACCTGATCCTGCCCCTCGACCACTTCTGCGAAGGGGGAATACTGGAAAGTCCACGGTTCATTGGGGGCCTTCGTCACAAAGAAACGCGTCGGATGAGAGATCTGATCGGTGGTGCCTCTTTTGGTATCCAAAAAGGTCCAGGCCACGATTCCCGGTCGATCGAAGATCAACTCCGTTGAATACTCGTTTGCCACCGTGAAGATCGGCACCGTATTTCCCAGCCCGAAACTCGCGCTCGTCCGGTTGGCGGCGTTGACCTCGAGGCCGTGGTAAAAACCTCTTTGTACGAGGTTCACAAAGTTGGCATTTCCGACTGGCGCAAGGTCGGGTCTGAGCCGGATCTTGAATGTGCCCCGGTTGGTCTCAATTTGTGCGTAGAGATCGGTGTCACCCGAAGCTCGAGGAGTCTCAGAGGCCTTTGCTGCAATGCTCTCTTCGGATGGCGAACCCTCTGAGCACCCCATGAGATGCAGAATCAGTGCGATACCAATGGTTGCTGCCAGTGAACTTGGTGTGTGCTTCATCCGTGTAGAATAACCGCATGAATCGCTCCGGGGTCATCAAGAGTTCATTCAGCCGAGGTTCAGTACGAATGAGTATGCCTCTTCTGTTCGTCTCAGTCTGCGTTCTGCAGGTTCAGGCGGACGAGGAGCTTGCGGATGTGCTCCAGACCTTCGGGCCGGGGGTGATCACCCACAAGTCAGATTCTGCCGATGTGAATGCGGTCGAGGAATTCGTCTCAGCTGATCTTGACGATCGCGTTTTTCTGATCGTTGCCGGTGACGACCGAGGCAAGGGAATGAGCTTCAAGGTCGAGGCCCAGGCCGATGACCGAACTGTCCACCTGGTCCACATGGGAAAGGGTCAGGTCTCCACCATTCTTTTTACCTCAAGTAACCTTTATCGCTCGCAGGAGGTCGATGACAAGACCAGTTCGATCGCCCGCTTCTCTCCCGCCGAGCCGGTCCTGCTCAGCAATCAGCCCGCAGGCACATCAGTTCATTCCGAGATCGAAGTTGCCGTTGCATCGATTGCAAAGCCGAATGAGATCGCGCATCGGGGCAAATTGAGCTGCATCTACGAGGTACTTGGCACTTATGAAGTCAAGACGCCCGCGGGTGTCTTTGAAACCATCTGCATTCGTACCCGGTACAAGGGTTCCGTCGGTCCTGCCGAGATCGATGATTCCCGTTATGTCTTCTACGCTCAGGGATCCGGCCCCATTGCACTGAGAACCGCCAGTCACATCCAGGCGATGATCTTCTACAACAAGACAAACAAGCAATCGCTCCTGCTTCACTCCACTGACCACAAACCCGACACCCCGCCCGTGGCTCCCACGCCGCCGACGAAGTGATCAGATTGTGATCACCAGGGCGCCATCTGCGGCACTGGTTCTGATCGAATCCGGCTGGTGATCGAATCGAGCTGCGAACGCCTCGGCAACGCGTTTTCGAAATTCGGGTTCTGCTTCCGGTCGACACATCGTGATCGTGCTTCCCCCGAATCCACCGCCGGTCATGCGAGAGCCGTAGATCCCGGCTCCAGACATCGTTTCTGCGATCTCGACGATGAGGTCCAGCTCCTTGCAGGAGACGTCGAAATCATCCCTCAGTGAGTGATGGCTCTCGAACATCGCTTGACCCGCACGCTTGAGATCTCCTTGCTTCAACGCGTCGGAAAATGTTCGGACCCTGAGGTTCTCACTCAGTACGTGGCGTGCCCTTTGGTGGAGGTTTTCCGGAAGTGCGGCAGCTTCCAGTTGTTCGAGACTCGCCTGACTCAACAGGGCATACCCCATACGTTCCGCCGCCTGCTCGCATTCCGAACGTCTTTTTGCATAGCCGCCGTCTCGAAGATCATGTCGGACCTTGGTATCAGAAATGATGAAGACCGCCTCTGATTCCGGCGGAAGTGGCACCTGCTCCAGATCGTTGGAACCACAGTCGATGAGGCAGGCATGTCCATTCCGAGCGGCAGCACTGACGTACATGTCCATCAGTCCGCACGGGGTTCCGATCGTGTGTTCCGAACGCTGCGCCTCGAGTGCGACTTCCAGCGGACTCACCGGTTTATCGAGGTAGGTCCGTATGCCAAGAAGAACGGCAACCTGCAGCGCGGCGCTCGAAGACAGGCCTGCGCCCATGGGCACGGTGCTGGAGACGGTGAGTCTGAGTGGTGGAATCCTGAGACCCGCCTCGTGAAGCTGAATCAACGGACCTCGGATGTAATCGAGATCCGTTCCATCCATCTCCTGCGAGGACTCCACAACCAGCCCGGACCGGCCCTCCAGGTCAAGGAAATCCACGATCATTTCAGAATCACCGGCATGCGGCCCTATCGCCACCGCGGTGTTTCGGTCGATGGCGATGGGCATCACCAGTCCGCCGGTGTAGTCGACATGGTCGCCGATCAGATTGACCCGTCCCGGAGCGATGGAGGTCACCACCGGCGGCACGGCTTCGTCTTGTTGAAATGATCTTCGTACTCGTTCCGTTGTCTTTTCGTTCATGTCACCGCTTCTATCTGGTTGGGGTATCCTGCCCCCGGAGGTTGTTCAAGGGCTTTATGCCCGATCCCGCCATGCCACTCACTGTATTCGACATCGACGGCACACTCTGTCAGACCTCGGGTCTCGATGATGCCTGTTGGCGTACTGCCGCCCAGGACGTCCTCGGAATCAAAGAGATGTCCACCGACTGGTCACACTACCCCCATTCCACGGACGAGTCGATCGCCGGTGCCTTGATCCGCGAGCACCACGGCGTGGAACCGGATCGGGCGCTGCTTGATCGGCTCCGGGACCATTTCGTCGGGCTCCTGGAAAAGGCTCACGCCAAGAACTCCGACTGCATTCGGGCGACTCCCGGGGCCCGCCGACTGCTCAGCACCCTCGATCGGCAGTCGCATCCGGTGGCGATTGCAACGGGGGGGTGGACGCCAAGTGCGCGGCTCAAATTGAGCCACTCAGGTATCGACTGGGAAGGTGTGCCTTCAGCATTTGCCTGCGATGCCCATCCCCGCGAGCAAATCATCTCTCTTGCGATCGACCGCGCGGCTGACTTGCATCGGTGTACCCCAGCTGATTTTGGAAGGATCGTCTACGTGGGAGATGGCATCTGGGATCTGAAGGCGACTCGCGCACTGGGGATCTCCTTCGTGGGCCTTGCCCGCGGCCAGCGTGCAGAGTTGTTGGGTCAGGCCGGAGCGATGGTCATCCACGAGGACTTTCAGGATCTTGATTCGCTGCTCGCCAGTCTTGGTGGAGCCTGAATCCAGCTGCAATCTGTCGCACTTGCTGAATTCGCTTCATCCTGCGATCCTCTGTCATCGACGGTACCCGCCCTTCGGGGCTGAAAGGAACCTCATCTCATGGGTTTCATCCTCATTATCTTCATCGCCGGAATCATCATTCTCTTCGTGCTGGCACTGTTGTTTTTCGGGCTCTACAACGGGCTGGTCCGTGCCCGCATCGGGTCCGAGACCGCCTGGTCCGACATCGATGTTCAGCTGAAGCGACGTCATGATCTGATCCCCAACCTCGTGAACTCCGTCAAGGGGTACGCCGCGCACGAAAAAGAGACCCTGGAAAACGTGGTCCAGGCCCGCAATTCCGCGGTCAGCGCCAATGGGGTGGCTGAAACCGGGCAGGCTGAAGGCATGCTTTCCTCCGCGCTGGGCAAGTTGTTTGCGCTCTCTGAGAACTATCCGGATCTCAAAGCCAATCAGAATTTTCTCCAGCTTCAGGAGGAGCTGACCAGTACCGAGAACAAAATCGGATTCGCCCGAACCAACTACAACCGGATGACCGCCAACTACAACGAAAAACTGCAGGCGATTCCATCCAATATCGTGGCGAGCATGTTCAACTTCGAGAAGCGAGATCTCTTTGAGATCGAGGATGCTTCCGAACGCCAGGTGCCCGACGTCAAATTCTGATCCAGTCCGGGCCTCCAGTCCCAAGGCACTTCTGCATCCATGGCCGAACCAGTCTCGAAAAAAACACCCCCACCCTCCCCCTCCGATTCAGCCGGTGCGGTCCATGACGAGCAGGCTCCCCTCAAGGGGCTGCCGGCGAACGTCACCTACACCGGCCTCATCGCCCGCAACAAGCGCAACAGTGCGTTTCTCATCCTGCTCATGAACGTGCTGATCACGTGCTTTTGTGGTGCGATCGGGATCATCATCGTCGCGTTCGGGGAGTCGGCGGACACCACGAACTCCCAGCAACAGGGACTTCAGGTCGCTCCGCTCATGATGGGATTCCTTGTTGGGGCGGTCTTTGGTGTTGTGATCGCAGTGATTGCCACGATCTGGAGCTGGTTCGGGGGTTCGGCGGCGATCCTTCGCATGACCGGAGCCCGCGAGATCAGCAAGCCCGATGATCCCCGGTTGTTCAATGTGGTCGAGGAGCTTTCGATCGCTGCGGGGATTCCGATGCCCAAGGTCTATTTGATCGAGGATCCAGCGATGAACGCATTCGCTACCGGACGTGATCCTGAGCATGGGGTGGTCGCCATCACCACTGGTCTCCGCAAGATGCTCACGCGTGATGAACTGGCGGGTGTGATCGCTCACGAGATCAGCCATATCCGGCATTACGACATTCGGCTCGGGATGTTGATGGCCACTCTGGCGGGAATCATCATCTTCGCGGCGGACGCCGGTACTCGAGTGGCCTTTTACAGTGCCATGTTTGGTGGCGGTGGTGGCCGAAGCAGCCGCGGCGGAGGTGGTGGGAGCAACCCCCTGGCGATCGTGATCGTGGTGCTGGCCGTCATCTTTGCCATTCTTGCTCCGCTCTGTGCAATGCTGGTTCGTTTCGCGATGAGCCGCCAGCGCGAATTTCTTGCTGATGCAGGGGCGGTGGAACTGACCAGATACCCCGACGGCCTGATTGGCGCCTTGGGCAAGCTCGGTGGTCATCGACAACCCTTACAGCACGTCGGTCAGTCAACCGCTCCGCTGTTCATCGTCAACCCACTCAAGCGAGCGGTGCGCTCCGGTCGGCATGATGCGTCCACGGTGTTTTCGACTCATCCACCGCTCACCGAGCGGATCCAGCGTCTTCGGGCACTGAAATGATCCATCTGCTTCCAATTCACCCGGAAATCCTCGACTGATCGAGGCTGGCGGTTGATCAATTCTCTGGGGTGGCGATGATGAGGTCATGGCCAGAGATCGCGTAGTCACTTCAGAACAACGTCACGAGGATCAGGAGCCGTCACAAGGCAGCAGGATCCCTGACGCCAGTGGGGGTGGTCCTGCGCTGCGGCCGGTACGAATGGTTGAGTACGTCGGTCAGCGCGAGCTGGTTGAGCGGCTCTCGATCGCTCTGGAGGCTGTTCGCCAGCGCAAAGAATCAATGGAACACGTCCTGCTTCATGGACCACCGGGGCTGGGCAAGACCACCCTGGCACACGTCATCGCCACGGAGATGGGAACTCGGCTTTACACCACCAGCGGGCCTGCACTTTCCAAGGCGGGAGACCTGATCGGTACTCTGACCAAGATGGGGGAGGGTGACGTTCTCTTCATCGATGAGATCCACCGGCTTCCTGCAGCGGTGGAGGAGTACATCTACCCCGCCATGGAAGATTTCAAGGTGGACTTCACGGTTGACAGTGGAATGCATGCCAAGGTGATCACCGTCGGACTCAAACCATTCACCCTCATCGGGGCCACCACGCGTGCGGGACTTCTCACCCAGCCATTGCGCAGTCGATTCGGTATTTCTCATCACCTTGACTACTACCGGCTCGATGATCTGCTGGAGATTCTGGCTCGTGCCATTGAACGGCTTGGTATGAAGGCGCTCTCGCGTGATGCCCTCCAAATCATTGCCTCCCGAAGCCGAGGAACTCCACGAGTCGCCCTGCGACTCTTGCGGAGAGTGCGCGATTTCGCACAGGTCCGGGCATCCGGGGAAGTCACGCCCGGAGTAGTCGGTGAGGCGTTGGCACTGGAGGGAGTCGACGAGCGGGGCCTTGATGAACTTGACCGCAAGTACCTGAAGACGATTGCAGACACCTACTCGGGTGGACCCGTCGGCCTCGAGGCGATTGCCGCCACGATGGGTGACGATGCCGCGACACTCGAGGATGTCGTCGAGCCCTACCTGCTTCAGATCGGTTTTCTTGCGCGCACTCGACAAGGCCGCTGCCTGACGGCTCAGGCCTGCGAAAGTCTTGGAGTGGTCCCCCCGTCGGGATTGTTTGATTCAGACTGAATGCACCTGCGTCGTGGAAGACTCCGCACCGTGTTCTCGACGGCCTTCGTTCCCGTGAAGTGCTGTTCTGGTAATCGGTTCCCGGGGTGCGTTGTCGGGAGATCGGACCTGATCGGATCCGAAGAGACTCGGTTCACTGACTGTTGCCGGGGGGCAATGACAGTCGAACACTGAAGGTCGGGGTGTCACGGATCACGTCGTACCCGCCCTGGACTGCGAGGTCGAAATCTGAAAAGGTTCGGGTCAGTGCGCCGTTGATCGAGCGCAGCTCGTTGGCTCGAAGGTCATACTGAGGGGTGATGCCGATGATGTATCGTTTGCCCAGCTCGTAGGCCACGCCTCCCTGAATCAGTTCTGTTTCGCCTGGTTGGATGTAGCGATACTCAAGGTACGTGCTCATTGCCGGAGAGTGCTGGACCTCAAATCCGATCGAACCCGTCATCAGCCCGTCGTAGTCCTTCCGGGTCTGGATGCCGTTGGAATCGATCTCGACGCCGGTCACGGTATCCACCAGGTAGGTGGTGGACCCACCAATCGAGAAGGTGTCACTCAGCTCCCAGTTGAGGTTTCCGTAGAGGTGACTTCCCCACTGAGAGAGTTCGGGCCTCCAGTCGACCCAGAGCGGAGTCGGGCTCTGGGCGTAGTTCCAGGGAGTCCGGGCATCCGCTGCGGTGAAGACATCCGTCGAATCATTCAACTGGGCTCCAACGTCAAGATCGATCCAGTCCACTGAACGGCGACGGCTTCCGCCACCTCGCTTGGTCTGAAACGTCTGACGGACACCCGCCCGGACGGCGGTTCCTCCGCTGATGGCCTCGATCTCCTGGTCGAATACCGGCAGTCCGGCCTGGTCCAGGGAATCAGCTCCTGCCCACAGATGTGCGTAGGGACGGGTCACGCTTCGCATTCGATCCAGATCGAAGAGATTGTTGCGAACGCCGTTAAAGGCTTCCACGAAGGTGGTATTGGTCTTGAGGCCTACCGATCCGAAGAACCTGATGTGCTTGGCCTCGGGGTTGTAGGAACCGAATCGCTCCGCGATGTATCCGGTGACATCACCAGAGAGGTAGGGGACCAGGTTGGTCGCCCCGTAGCTGAGCGGCATGCTGACTTCCTGCCGGGTGTTGAGCCGGGTGACAAAGTCATTGTTGTAGCCGGCTTCGCCGTAGTACACGTCAGCGACTCGCCGGTTCGGATCGGTCATCGCGAAAGCGGCGTTGGGAACACCCAGGTCATCGGGGGTTCCGTTGGTGACGTTGATTCGCATGTAGGTCGCTGAGTAGTTGCTCGAATAACTGAGCTCATTACCAAAGAGATCGTCGGCATATCGTCGGTAGACCAGCTCAGGTGCCTTGTCTACGTAGTAGGGTCTGCTGGCCATGAGGTAGTTGTTCGCGACAAACGGAATCGCCGAGTAGTTGGCCGACAGTTCCAGCTGGGTGTTTCGAATTCGGTATTCCAGAGAAGCGCCCGACATGTACTCCAGTCGGGAATCGAAGTCTCCAATTCGCCAGGCACTCGACCAGGTGGGGTCGCTCATCCACGCGAGGTCCGCGCGAAAAGTCAGGTTGTTCGACAGGGCCATAGTGAAGAAGCCTTCGACCTCACCCCTCAATGATTCAGAGATCGGAACCGACACTCCGGCGCTGGTCCGATCGGTTCCGCCCGTGTCGTAGAGTCCATAGGCCTTGAACCCCGACTTGTAATCGGCTCCCGAGGAGGCGAAATCAATTCCGGCCGCCGGGCCTCGGAGGGTAAAGCCGTCCAGCAGCAAATCGGCCTTGGTGTTGGGTGGTGCCTGGATTCCAAGCAGGGAGAAGAGATTCCAGGTGGTTTCGATTTCTGTTCCAAACTCCTCGTCGTATCCGATTCTCAGTGACTTGAATGGAATTGCATCCAGTTCGCCCGAGAAAGAAGGCCAGTAGAAGAAGGGAACTCCACCGGCGCGGATGGTCAGATTCTCACCTTCGACCATTGTCGCACCGCCAGTACCCGTACCTCCTGAACCCCCGCCCAATCCAAACCCCCCTCTGCCGCCAACACCCTGGACGCCCGGCTGCTTGGTGATCTTGACGCGGTCCAGCCCGATCGAAAGTTGGGGAACAAAGAAGCTGCTCGTGGACACCATCGCTTTTTCAGCGGTCCATTCGTCTGAGGAGAGTTGCCTCATCTCCTTGGCACGGGCATACACCGGCTTGTCCGATCGCGACCGGTTGTAGGTTCGCAGCACGGCATCCACCATGATCGCCTGATTGGTTCTGGTGTCGTAGTAGATGGCTTGTGCTCGGACGGCGTATTTTCCGTCCGTGGCGGTGACGTCCTGCTCGAGGTAGATCCCCTTGACGTCCGCGATGGATATCTGGCGCTCACCTCCACGCATCGCCGCAACTGATCCCTCTTCAAGAAAGAGGACTCCACCGTTTGCGCTCATTTGAAGCGGTGAGAACGCATCATTGGATCCCATGGGGTTGTAATCCACGAGAAACCGACCATCGGCGACGATGGTGTCGGTGTCTTCCATGATCTCGATCTGATTTGCCGTGAAGGAGACCAGACCCTGCGGCTGGAAGATGGGAACGGATTCGATCACTTCCGTGGGAAGTGGGATCTTCTTCGGCAGCCCCGCCAAGGCTTCTGCCTCCAGATCCGGAATCAATGGAGAGCCACCGGGTACCGGTACCGGAAGTGGTGGACGGGGTGGTGTGAAGGCGATCGGGCGCCTGGCCAGTGATGGGGGGTTGCCGGTGATCTGACGCAGATAGACGGCCAGTCTCTTTTCTCCGGCTCGCAGAAGTTCGGTGATCGGAGGAGGGCCTTCTTCGCGCACCGCGGTTGTCAGAGTGACCTTGCCGATCGCTGAGCCAACCACCAGCACGTCCTTTCCGGTCACGCCGAGCCCAGCTCGCCGCGTGGGTTCCTCCACCTTGGGAAAGTAGACTGCCAGTTGGTTGACCAGGCCACGCTCCGAAGGGATTCGATCGATCCACACCAGTGCATCGGTCGCGGTGAAGGCATACCCGCCTACATCGATCTGGACATCCCCTTCCAGCAACATTCGGGTGGTGTCGGCGACCTTCCAATTCTGCGCTCGTTGGGCGACCAGGATGATGTCGCTCTCGATCGGAAGAATCGGGACGACAAACCCACCCAGTTGGTCACCCGTGATCTCCAGGGTTGTATTGTCACTGGACTGACGTGCCTGCATCGAGTCGGCACAGATCCCCGCAAGCAGGGCCCCCACGAGCGCCCAGTTCCCGGGCTTCAGTCTGGAAAGCAGTTGTTTGTTCGGGCGTCCGTGCACGGATACATCCTACCACTGAAGCCCGATTGATGACTCAAACCCGATAGCGGGGGGGCGTGGTGACCAGACCCCCGAATTCCTTCATTCCGGTCATCAGGCAGAAGCCCACCAGGGCCAGCGTGAAGAGCAGCGCCGCTCCCTCATACATTCCCACCGCCAGCAACCAGCTGCCGGAGTAGACGCTCTGCCACATCGCTCCGTAGCGTGCCAGTTTCTCGGCGGCAATCCTGTTTTCGACCTTTCTGGTCTTGATCTGCATGGTGATGATGAACCCAATGATCGCGAGTACCGGCCAGATGATGCCGGCAGATGAAGTCCCCGGCGGCCACCAGCCCACCTGCTGCCCCTGATACCAGCCCGTGGTCAGAATGACGGTCGACCAGGCCAGGTAGCTGAGGCCAATGATGACGTAGGAACGCCGGCTGAGGTAGGGGCGTTTCTTGACCAGCATGTAGATGGTCAACGTGATCACCGTCGAGTGAGTCATCGTCAGCCAGATCGGCAGGGTGAACGTCATCTCATAGTTGGGTATCAGCATGTGCAAGGCACTCACAATGCCCACCGCGATCACGCCGATGGCGGGAACATGCTTTCCGACCACGTTGTAAAAGAGAATTCCCACAGCCACGATCAGAGTCAGCGTGAGGGCGCCAATACCGAAGAAAAGGGCACCCAGAAGGGAGGTGATCAAGGCGACCGCCACCACGATTCCCACCGTGGCAGGTCGAACATAGCCTGCTGGAATCGGCTTCTCCGGTGAAAAGGTGCGATCGTGTCGCGCATCCAGCAGATCATTCAGCGAGGCACCAAACGTGAAGAGCCCGGTGGCCACCAGGGCGGCAATGGCCAGAGCCATCACCGGAGACATCTTGACCACGTTGAGGTAGGAATACTCGCCGATCGAACGGCTGTAGAGCACGGTGAACCACACGTCTCCGATCGCTCCGACCGCCATGGCCAGCCTGGTGAGCTGTGCGGTACCCAGAAGCCGGACATACAGGTTGCGTCGCATGACACCTAGGGTACCGCTTCCGGATGCGGCTGTACCGTCCCACGCATCGCTCTCTTGGCGTACCATGCTTCGCGCTGGAAGGAGCCCCTCATGCATGATGCACCCATTCTGAGCCTGGATGCCACGGGCCTTCGTGTTGGTCTGGTGACCAGCCTCTACCACGAAGGGGTCACCTCCCGTCTCCGAGAGGGTGCGATTTCCGCCTTCGTGGATGCCGGAGGCGATCCCGACGACTTGTACGAAGTGGTCGCGGCTGGAGCATTCGAGCTGATCCCCTTGGCGGATGCGCTGGCGCGCAAGGACCTGGATGCCGTGGTGGTCCTGGGCTGCGTCATTCGTGGCGAGACCAGACACGACGAGTACATCTGTTCCGCAGTGACCCGGATGATCGGCCAGATCTCCTTCGAACATGAGATTCCGATCGGACTTGGTCTGCTCACTCTGCTTGCCCTTGACCAGGGGTATGAGCGTGCAGGTGGTGAGAAGGGCAACAAGGGAGAAGAAGCGATGAGTGCGGCGATCTCCAGCGCACTCGCTATTCGCGCCATCGACGAAGACCTTGCTGACGGTATTGCGGAAGTCGACGCCGAAGATGAGGATGAAGAGGAATACGAGTACGTCGATGAGGAAGTCGATGAGGAAGCCGATGAGGAAGCCGAGGAAGAAGACGGCCCCAAAGTTGAATATGAATACGAGGAAGGTGAAGCTTGACTGAGCTCACCCGGGACATGAGGCGGTGTGCCCTTCAGGCGCTTTATCAATTCGACATCCTGGATGATGTCGATGCTGAATCAGTCGCTCGTTCACTTGCAGAGGGACCCCATTCCGACCAGGCCAGAATTGGTGGTCAGACGCTGGCTCTGGACATCTGGCCACAGCGGGAGGTCTACGATCTGCTGGTGAAACCATGTGCTCCCGACTGGCCAACCCATCGGCAACCCGTGATCGATCGGAACATTCTTCGCCTCGCACTCCATGAGATCCGGAGTCTGGAGACTCCCGGCGGAAAAGCGATCAACGCAGCCGTGGAACTCGCGAAGGAGTTCGGAACCGAAAAGAGCCCCGCGTTTGTGAATGCGGTTCTGGATCGGATCTGGAAGGCCAGCGAGCACGCCGAAACCACCGAGTAAAATGCCAGTCATTCCCTGACCGAATCGCTCAACCGCCTGCCTTGGAACCAGTGTCACATGGGTCTCTTCAAATCAACCATCTCCAGAATCAAGCAGGGCCTCACCCGCACCGCGAGCACCTTCGGCGGTGGACTTCGCACGTTGCTGTCGGGCCGATCGCTTGATGATGACCTGATCGATGAGCTCGAATCACGTTTGATCGGCGCCGATGTCGGGGTGGAGGCAACCTCTCAGATCATCGATGGTCTTCGTGCTGATTGGAAGCAAGGCAAGATCACCACTGGCGATGAAGTCGTCAACTATCTCAAGCAACGTCTCAAGGAACGGTGGGAGGACTGTGATCGAAGTCTTGCCGTTGCTTCGGAAGCTCCCACCGTGATACTGGTGGTCGGAGTCAACGGGGTGGGCAAGACCACGAGCGTCGCAAAGATCGCACACAGTCTTCGGCAGGACGGCCGATCGGTCCTGCTTGCCGCGGCGGATACTTTTCGAGCCGGTGCCGTTGCTCAACTCTCCATCTGGTCTGAGAGGCTCGGAGTTTCTATCGTCAAGGGTGCTCAGGGTGCGGATCCCGCCTCGGTCGCCTTTGATGCTGCGGAAGCCGCCGTCGCACGCAAGGTCGATGTTCTCCTGGTCGATACCGCCGGTCGCCTGCACAACCAGGGTGATCTGATGAGGCAGTTGGTGAAGATCCGGGACGTCATTGCACGCAAGATCCCTGGTGCCCCTCACGAGGTGTTGTTGGTGCTCGACGCCACGAGCGGCCAGAATGGCCTGGTCCAGGCGCGAAGTTTCGAGCAAGCAGTCGACATCACGGGGGTGTTTCTCTCCAAGCTGGATGGGACGGCTCGTGGAGGAATTGTGGTGGCCATCAGGGACCATTTATCGGTTCCTGTGAAGCTCGTAGGGGTTGGAGAGCGTCCGGAGGATGTGGAGCCGTTCGACCCAGATTCCTTCATCGATGCGATCTTTGGCTAGACCTTGAAAACCAGCCTGCCGGTGTGCTCTGTGGGGTGCTATAGTTGAGCTGTTTCCTCTTTTCTGGCCGACCTTTCTGGAGCCGCGTCGTGCGTCTTTCACCCCTTCATTCCGCGGTGCGCCCCCTGGGTCGAAGAGCGTTCACGATCGTGGAGATGATTATCGTGATCGGAATCATCGGGGTTCTGCTCAGCTTCGCCTTCCCTGCGCTGCGAACCTTTCAGATGGAGGCCAAGAGTGTTCAGTGCATGAGCAATCTGCGCCAGGTGGGTACGATTCTGCAGTCCTACATGAACCAGAATCGGGACATTCCTCCGATGACGGACTTCATTCCCACGGCAACCGACAACGGCCCTCGCGGGGGACTTCCCTTTGCCTTGCGCGGATACGTGCCCGTCGACAACAAGTGCTGGTGCTGTCCCGCCGACAACGACGAGGCCGATTCGCTCTCCACCGGAACCAGTTACTTCTACATTCCAGGTCTGCTGCGCTATTCACCCAGCGTTCAGATTCAGGTTCAGCAGGCCCTGATTCCCTACTACCTCAATCCAAATATCGACGAGGATGCTCTGGAACGTCGACGCACCGACATGGAATCACGACTGGTCACCGCCTTCTATCGCCAGGATGGAAGAAGGATGCCGGTGCTCACCGACAGTGTCGACCGTCACTTCGGAACTCGCATCCCCAGAAACGCTCTGTTCTTTGATGGTTCGGTCGGCGTGAGTACCGACATGTCCCAGATTCTCGAGAATGCCGATCAACCCGTGGATGATTCCCCGAGTTTTGGCGAGGATTGAATCCAGTCGATCAGAGGATGATTGAATGTCCAAGTCCGTTTCCGAAGTCTACGAAGATCTCAGTGAGCTGATCAGCGAACGACGCAAGGAGTTCTTCAGCGGTCTGCTGGTCATTCTGCTCTGTGGTGCCGTCGCCTTCTTCATGTGGTGGTGGTACGTGGTGCGATGGCAGGCGCCACCAAGCATCTTCAATTCACCGGTTCAGAACGTTCTGGGTTATCTGGCGATGGATGACTTCAGCCAGCTGCCTCTCGAGGAGCGAGTTCGGTTCCTGATGGAGTTTTCCGATCGCTTCCGGGACATGGAGCAGTCGGAATCGGCCACCATGGCGGCGTTCCTTGCGGGGATCAGTGGCCCCGTCCGTGAGACCGCCACCAACAATGTCCGGGTTCTTGCCAAGGACATTCTGATGGACGGTGCTTCCGACTACGTCAATCTCCCCTTCTCTGAACGGGCTGATTTTCTCGATGCCTGGGTTGTTCGTTGGACCAAGGTCGGTGAGCGGATGGCTCTTGGAGAGGAACGGGAGACGAGCGATGAGGACCGTGTTTCTGACATGAAGTCTCAGGCGGAGCGTGATTCCACCCGCGAACTCGATGAGAGTCGAATTCCTGATCTGACCGCCGTGAGCGCGGTTCGATTCATGGATTTCTGGTCCTCGGATGTCGAATCCACCGCTTCACCTCGTGAGCAGGGTCAGATCGTGGTGTTCATGACCGATTTGCGCAAGCACCTGATCAGCGACTAGACGCCTCATGCCCCACCATGCTTCTTCGGACCAGTACCGGTCTGCCGTTCTGGTATTTGTTCAATGCGTCTGATCCTAGTCATCGGAGATCAGTGCAGAGACCGAGGGTGCTCGGGCCCGGTTTTCCAGCAGCCATGCCCGGCCTGGTTCGGCTTGTCCGTCTGCGTCATCAATTCGGCCGACCAGAATCCGGGTGCCATCGGTGGTGACCGACCAGCCAAATTGATGGGGTTGGTGCCAGTCTTTTCTTGATGGCGTCACTCGCTGAATCCAGCGCCAGGTGCCTGCTTCCAGCTTGAAGAGGTCCACTCCGCCATCCATGATGTCTTCTCCTTGTCTTCCCGGAACACCCGAAACCATCATGCCTTTTTTCACCGAGAGTGAGTATCCGAGCCATTCCTGCGACGTACCAGCACGTGAGTGCAGGCGTCGATTCTTCAGCCATGTTGCGCCGTCGAGATTGAATGTGTAGATCGCTCCCTGGTTCGTGTTCCAGCCACTTGATCCGACGATGAGCCAGTCTCCCGAGAGTTCCAGTGAACAACCGAAGCGGTCTCTCGATTCCAGTTCTTGAGGAACGATCTTCTGCACCGGACGCCATTTTCCTCGTTCATGATGGAAGATCCAGACCGAACCACTCTTCTCACCCCGGTCATCATCGCCCCAGGATCCGACCGCCAGCCAGCGGCCTGAGAGTGCGACGCTGTCACCAAAGAAATCACCCGAAGCGCCATCGGGGGCTTCGATGCGCTGTACTTCCGTCCAAGGCCCCGATCGACCGTCGAAGATGTACACCGCTCCCGAGGCGATTCCCAATCCGTCACTGCGGGGTGCCCCAATCGCCGCCCAGGCTCCGTCGAGAGCGACCGCATCCCCGAATCGAGCCCCTGATTCCACTTGCTTCGGTTGCAAGGCCGAGATCAGCGACCAGTCGTCCCGCAACTCGTACAGCCAAGCGGCACCACTGTCCCAGTCCACTTCCGAGTCGCCCGGGGCACCAACCAACAGACGATGGTGACTGGAATCCATGTCTGAACCGAATTCGTCCGGCCAGGTTCGTTCAGGAGCATGCAGCAGCTTCCCTGATCGCCACCCGAATTCAAGGTGCTCGTAGAGATGGACCGAACCGGGTTGCAGCGATCCATCTTCACCCGAATCGGTTGCAACCGCGAACCACTCTCCGATCAGTTCCACGTTCTTTCCGAACTGTCGTTCGCTCGGTCCGTTCGGGGCGACCAGCACTTCCACGATTTCATAGATGGTGTGCTCGTCGCAATTCATCGGTCTCATGATGCTGGTCGACACCACGGTTAGGAGCACGGTGAGTGAGGTCATATCGGGGTTCCTTCCTGAATTGGATGGAGCCTACGGCAGTACGGAACCATGCCCCGCAACGGATGCAGATCCGCGGCCTTTCTCCTTGGGAGCGGTTTTCATTTTTTTCTTTTTAACCGGAGAGATCCCCGGTTTTCACGCGGAAACTCTCAGCAGTGTCTTTCAGTCAAAGCATTCGGCAGGGGAGCAAGCAAGATGAGCGACGGAACCATGAACATCAGCCACGTACTCGGCAACATCAAATCCTGTCTCGAATCCAACGACATCGAGGCCGCTCATTTCCTGCGTGACGGCCTGATGGAGACGATCTCCTACGAACAGACCTGGTTGTCCGTTGAAGAGGAGGCATTTCTTGCATCCTACTGAGGACTGAGTGGTATCCCCTCATGAGCAAACAACTGGTGTCCTTGGAATTTCGATGACAATCGGTCGGCCCCGATTCTCCTGTTGTCGCCAAGGATAATTCCGGGGCCCGTTCTCACGAACGGGTCCCGTTTTTTTCATGCAGCTTGATGCAGTCTCGATCAGGTACTTCGTCGGCCGCGGCGACCCATCTTGTATCCCTTGCGCTTGCCCTTCTTGGGTTTCCCGCCGCGATCCCTTCGCTCTGGTCTGTCCGCAGTCCGCCAGGGTTGATTGCCATCACGGTCGTCCTGACTGGGAGCCGTGATCGCATCAAACGAGACAACCAGCAGGTCCATCTCCCGTGCGTGCAGGTCGATCAGGCCGATCTGAACCACCGCTCGGTCACCAACTCCCACTGAGGCTCCACTCCGGGCGGCGAACAACCGACCTGACATTCGGTCTTGGCGCCATTGTGAACCGTGTTCCTGCTGCCCGGGCATGTCATCCGGACGAACCATGCCGTCGACGAGGAACTTGTCCAGGGTGATGAAGACCGCTCCCGAGGTGGTGGTTCCGGTCACGGTTCCTTCGTAGGTGGTCGAGGCGTCCTGTGAATCGAGGAATTGAAGTACCAGGAACTGTCGCAGGCTTCGTTCCGCTTCCTCAGAGTTGTTCTCGGTTGCAGAACAGTGCTCGCTGACCTGGACCAATTCATCTTCGGTAGGACAGTTGATGTCATGCTCCAGGGCCTTGGTGAGCTTCCCTCTGCCCTTTCCACCGATCAGCGAGGTGCCGTTTTCGGTCTGATCGAGGTAAGCATCCAGTGCTCGGTGGACCGTGAGATCCGGATACCTCCGGATCGGACTGGTGAAGTGTGCGTAATGTTCGGACGCCAGTGCGAAGTGGCCGATCAGCGCGGGGCTGTATGCGGCGCGCGTCATCGTCTTGAGCAGTGCAAAGTGGATGGCTCGCTCGTAGGGTGTGCCTTCTGAAATCCGTGCAAGCTCCTGAAGATCCCTGCGATCTGGATTCTCCTTGATCTTGAACTTGACCAGGCGCGCGTAGTTTCGAAGATCACCCATGTCCTCGTAATCGGGCTCGGGGTGGATTCGCCGAATCAGCGGAATCTTGAGGTCCGCGAAGAGTGATGCAACCGATTCATTCGCCGCCACCATGAACATCTCGATGATCGTATGGGTGTAGGCGTCGTCTTCGGGGAGCGCATCGATCACCTGCCCCTCGTCGTCGAATACGATTTCCGACTCCGGAAGGCTCAGGCTGAGCATCCCGTTACCGAATCGCTTCTTTCGGATGGATCGTGCCAGTTTCTGTGCGTGTCGCAGCGCCTCGACCAGTTCATCCGGGTAGTCCGGATCGCCTTTGGAATTCATGACCGCTTTCTTCTGGTCGCCATCAATGAGTGCCTGCGCTTCCAGATAGGTCAATCGCTTGCGAGATCGGATGACCGACCGGTGGTACCTGCGACCCGTAATCCGACCCTTGTCGTCATAGGTGATGAACGCACTCTTGACGAATCTCGGCACGCCTTCCTGCAGTGAACACACTCCGTTTGAAAGCAATTCCGGAAGCATGGGCAGGACGAGTCTCGGGAGGTAGGTGGAGTTCCCTCTCTGGTAGGCCTCGCTGTCCAGTTTTCCCCGGGATTTCACGAAGTGAGCGACATCGGCGATGTGTACCCCGAGTTCGTACTCTCCGGTATTCGCATCGAACTCGATCGATATCGCATCATCGAAGTCCTTGGCATCGGGCGGGTCGATGGTGAAGGTGAGCAGCCCGGTGAGGTCCAGCCTTCGATGTCCGGGGTCTTCGGACTCCGCATCGAACTGCTGTGCGGCGGCCCGTGCCTCTTCGATCACCTCTTCCGTGAACTCGGTACGCAGGCCGTAGTCCGCGATGACCGCTGCAGTCTCGACGTCCGGTGCCCCCGCTTCACCGAGGATGCTGGTGATCACGCCTTCGGCTCGTTCGTATTCGTTGGGAAAGTGCACGATCTCAATGATGACCTTGTCACCTTCACGGACGTTCTTCGCAGCGGCATCGCGCGCGAGGATCGGAGTTCGCAGCCGTTTTCCATCCGGAAGGACGTACCATTCACCACGTTGCCGGGCGATGGTTCCGGTGAAACTGGTCTTGTTGCGCTCGAGAATCTCCACAATCCGACCTCGAGTCCGCTGTCCCTGCTTTCCCGGGCCGCCTCCGGAGCGGCCGCTCTGACGGTTCATCACCACCCGTACGCGGTCTCCACTGATTGCATCCATCATTCCGTTTTCGGGGATGTAGAGATCACCGCCTCGATATGCAATCTCGGGAGTCACGAAACCAAATCCGCGGGTCGTGATCTTGATCTTCCCCGAAAATTCGGAGGGCATGGGCGGAAGCTGGATCACATCTTCGCGACCGAGGACCAAGCGGTCCTGTTCAATCAGAGCGCCGATCGCAGAACGAAATTCATCATCCTCTTCCGGCGGAATCCGCAGGTATCGCTCAAGCTCCGTTACCGATTTCGGTGCGTACTTGGGGTTCTTGATGTGACTGAGGATTCTCTGGGTGAACTTGCTCGGCATGCAGTCATCCTAACCGCTTCGCACTGAGGGACCCTCGAAGTGCCACGCCTGGAAATCAATCAGCTCGTGTCCTTCTTCTTGGCCGGGGCGGAGTCCTTCTTCTGGTTGGCCGGTTCGGGCTTTGATTTCTTGGTGTCCTTGGAGGACTGAGTGTCGGAGGAGCTCGAATCGGAGCTCTTCTTGTCTTCGGCGGCGGCTTTCTTGTAGGAGTCGCTTCGGTAGTCGGTTTCGTAGAATCCACCACCCTTGAAAATGATCCCGGCTCCGGTGCCGATCAACCTCTTCAGTCGATTCTTTCCGCATTCCGGACACTTCCGCTTCACGGAATCGCTCATCTGCTGGAAGAGTTCGAACTCATGGCCGCATTCCGCGCACTGATAATCGTACGTGGGCATTCAGGAGTGCTCCGCACTGCCGGATTCCTCGGCGGATGGAGCCAGCGCCACCTTTGCCGGCCGCAGGACCACGCTCCCCAACTCCCAACCCGATTGAACGACCATGCTGACATGACCTGGTGCAACACCCTCCACCGGCTGTTTCATCATCGCCTCGTGGCGCATGGGATCAAACTCATCATCCACCTCGGGGCTGATCGGGTGCACGCCGTTGCGTTCCAGTGCTTGCAGGAATCCATCCTTGACCAGGGTGATGCCTTCGATCAATGACTCGATGTTCGCCTCGCTGGAAGCCTGCCCAAGGGCCATCTCGAATTGATCAAGCACCGGTACGAGGGTGCGGGCCACCTCGGCGATGCCTTGGCTGCGGGCCCGGGACTCGTTTTCGGAAGCACGGCGTTGGAAGTTCGAGAAATCGGCCATGGCACGCTGTTTCGCGGCCACCGCTTCCTCGAGTTCCTGCCGAAGCGCTTCCATGGGCTCGGCTGGCTCGTTCATGGTTTGGGGGGCTTCATCGTCGAGTCCTGGGTCCTCGACATGATCTTGCTGGGGTTCTGACGCCATTCGAAGATCCTGATCCATCTGTTTCTGTGTGTCGGCTCAGCTGCCGATCACCTTGTCTCTGAGCTTGCTCCAGAAACCCTGGCCTGGTTCACTGACCGGGATTTCTTCCATTTCCGCATACTGCTCAAGCAGCTTGCGCTGTTCCTCGTCCAGTTTGGTGGGCACCACCAGCTGCACGATGACGATCATGTCCCCGCGAGTTCGGCTTCGGAGGTTCGGTAGCCCCGAACCGGCAACCTTGAAGATCTCTCCGTGCTGGGTTCCCGCTGGGATCTCGAGTTCGACCACGTCTTCCAGAGTCCGAATTTCGACCATTGCTCCGAGCGCTGCTTGCGCAAACGCCATCGGCTGGACCCAGATGATCTGGTCGCCGTCGCGTTCAAAGAGGTCGTGAGGAAGAATTCGAACCACCACATGAAGGTCGCCCTTGATGCCACTTCCGTCGGCACTTCGTTCCGGAGGCGGGGGTTCGCCCTCTCCCTGGACCCGAATCACCTGACCGTCTCCGATACCTCGTGGAATCTGGACTTCCAGCGTTCGTGAGAGCGCTACCCGGCCCACGCCCCGGCAGTCATTGCACTTTTCCAGAATGATCTTGCCGCGCCCTCTGCAGTTTGGACAGGCGGTGACCATGCGAAACATCCCACCGAACCCCGCCTGCTGCACCTGACCCGCACCTTCGCAGGTCGGGCAGGTGGAGGGTTCGACTCCCGGTTTGCCGCCACTGCCCTCGCAGGTGTGGCAAACATCCTGTCGCCTGAACTGGACTTCCCGGCTGGTGCCTTCAAGTACATCGGCCAGTTCGATCTCGACTTCGGTTTCGAGGTCGTAGCCTCGAGCCATGCCCGCGGCGCGGCCGCCTGCTTGAGAAGAGCCGCCTCGACCGCCGAAGATGTCGTTGAACATCGAGAAGATGTCCTCGACGTTCATGCGATTGAAGTCGTGTCCGGGAGTGCCTCGCAGCCCTGCGTGGCCGTACTGGTCATAGCGTTTTCGTTTCTCCGGATCGGACAACACCTCATATGCTGCGGTGGCTTCCTTGAATCGGGTTTCCGATTCGGGGTCATCGGGATTCCGGTCTGGGTGAAATTTCATCGCCAGCCGACGATAGGACCGCTTGATCTCTTCGTGAGACGCAGATCGCTCTATCGAAAGCGTCTCGTAGTAGCAGCGGACCGTCGGCATTTCGGCAATTCCTCTTCGGGTCTCGATGTGGTCCACCCCCCGGAACCCAGTTCCGGGAGGTGGGGATGTCCAGATCGAGTCAACTCAGCTGACGGCACCATTTACGGGTTCGTCGTCATCGTCGAGTTCGGTGATCACCACGTTGGTGGTGAGCATCAACCCCGCGACGCTCGCTGCATTGGACAGTGCTGTCGTAGAAACCAGTGCCGGATCGATGATCCCACACTTGACGAGATCCTCGTACTGGCCGTTGGCGGCATTGAATCCGAATCCGCCCTTGCCTTCAGCAACCTTTTCGAACACCAGATCGCCATCAACTCCTGCGTTGTTGGCGATTTGGCAGATTGGCATGCGCATGGCTTCAGCGATGATGTCGTAACCAAGCTTCTCATCACCCTTGCCCTTCCTGCGAGCCTCTTCCACCGCAGTGATCGCTCGCACGAAGGCAACGCCTCCACCCGGGACGTAGCCCTCCTGGGCTGCAGCTCGGGTGGCATGGAGTGCATCATCCACTCGATCCTTGCGTTCCTTCAGTTCCAACTCGGTTTGTGCACCGACGGAGATGATGGCAACCCCTCCGGTGAGTTTGGCAAGTCTTTCCTGCAGCTTCTCACGGTCGTAATCGGAAGTGGAGTTGTCATAGAGGGTCCGGATCTGATTCGCGCGGGACGTGATGTCCTTCTTCTTGCCGGAACCCTCGACCAGGGTGGTGTCGTTCTTGGTGATCACGGCCTTCCGGGTGGTGCCCAGTTCCTTGATCTCGACGTCTTCCAGGTTTCTTCCGAGGTCCTCGGCGAAGAACGTTCCGCCGGTGAGGACTGCAATGTCCTCAAGAATTGCCTTGCGGCGGTCTCCGAACCCAGGAGCCTTCACGGCGCAGACTTCCAGAACGCCCCGCAGGCGATTCACGACGAGTGCGGCAAGCGCTTCGTTTTCAATATCCTCGGCGATGATCAGAAGGGGCTTGCCTGCAGTCGCCACCTTGTTCAGCAACGGGAGCAGATCCGCGAGGTTCGAGATCTTCTTCTCGTGAATCAGAATCATCGGATTCTCGAGAACGCATTCGGCCTTCTTCGGATCGGTCATGAAGTAGGGGGAAAGATATCCCTTGTCGAAAGCCATGCCCTCGACGTAATCGAGCGTGGTCTCGGCGGTCTTGCCTTCCTCGACCTCGACGACACCGTTGGCGCCGACTTGGTCGATGGCTTCGGCGATGGTCGATCCGATCTCACGGTCCTGATTGGCGGAAACCGTGGCGATCTTCTCGAGGTCGGCCTTGCCCTTGCACTTGACGGCCATGTCGCGAATGGCATCTCCCGCAACGGATGCGGCGGCATTGACGCCTCTTTGGATCGCAACCGCGTTGGCTCCCGTGGAAAGGTACCGGAGTCCGTCTTCAAGAATGCTGGCCGCGAGCACGGTTGCTGCGGTGGTTCCATCTCCAGCCACTTCGGCGGTCTTCTTCGCCACCTGCTGGATCATCTTGGCACCCATGTTCTCAAACTTGCCAGGGAGATCGATTTCCTTGGCCACGCTCACTCCGTCACGGGTCACCGTCGGGCCACCGTAGGACTTGTCCATCACCACGTTGTGGCCACTGGGTCCCATGGTCACCGAAACCGCATCGGCAAGCTTGCGCACTCCGTTGAAGAGTTCGGTGTGGGCGCTGGTTTCAAACTTCATCTGCTTCGTTGTCATTGGATTACTCCGCTTCCGAGGGTCAGCCCTCGATCACCCCAAGGAGTTCGCTCTCGCGAACGATGAGGAGCATGGTGCTCTTGATCTCGATTTCGGAGCCCGAGTACTTGCCGTAGACGACGACGTCGCCCTTCTTCACTCCGGGCTTCACTCGTTCGCCGTTGTCCATCAGCTTTCCGGGACCGACGGCGACGACCTTGCCGTGCATCGGCTTTTCCTTCGCGGATTCGGGCAGAAAGATGCCCGATGCGGTCTGGGTCTCGGCTTCCGTTGGTTTGACGAGAATTCGATCTTCGAGGGGTCGAACTGACATTCTTGGATACTCCTGTTTCTGATTCTTTGGTTCCAGCAGTCTGCTGGGGTGTGTGTTCTGTGTGTGGTGGATGCTCAGGGTCTGGATCAGAAGCCCATGCCAGGCATGCCGCCCATGCCGCCCATGCCGCCCATGCCGCCCATGCCACCCATGCCGCCCATGCCGCCCATGCCGCCCATGCCACCCATTCCGTGGTCATGATCTTCATGGCCGCCACCGTCGTCTTCTTGGGGGATTTCGGTGATCGTGCATTCGGTAGTCAGGAGCAGCGATGCCACCGAAGCGGCGTTCTGAAGCGCTGAGCGATCGACCTTGGCCGGAGTGATGACTCCATCCTCGATCAGATTCCCGTACTCCAGGGTCAATGCGTTGAAGCCATCGTGTCCGGTCATCTCAGCGACCTTGGCCACCACGACCGTGCCGCGTTCGCCGGCATTGTCGGCAATTGAGCGCAGCGGGACCTGAAGTGCCTCGGTGAGGAGGTCCATTCCGAACTTCTCATCTCCCCGTGCTGACTTGCGGATCTTGTCCAGTGCGCTGGCTGCCCGAATGAAGCTGACACCACCTCCGGGGACCACCCCTTCGGCAACTGCTGCACGAGTGGCATGCAGTGCGTCCTCGACCCGCGCCTTCTTCTCCTTGAGTTCCGCCTCAGAACCGGCGCCGACGTTGATCTGCGCCACACCACCAGCGAGTTTCGCCAGACGTTCCTGGAGCTTCTCCTGGTCGTAGTCGCTGTCGGTACGTCCGATCTCGGCGCGGATCTGTCCGATACGTTCTTGCAGAGCACGAGTTGAACCGGCACCTTCAATGATGGTGGTGGATTCGGAGGTGATCTCGACCTTCTTCGCCTGGCCGAGCTGTGAAATCTGGACCTGATCGAGTTCGATGCCGAGGTCCTTCATCACGGCTTCGCCGCCGGTCAGCGTTGCAAGGTCCTCGAGCATGGCCTTGCGTCGATCACCGTACCCCGGTGCCTTGACCGCACAGACGTTGAGGACGCCGCGAAGCTTGTTGATCACCAGTGTCGAGAGCGCTTCGCCGGTGATGTCTTCGGCGATGATCAGCAGAGGCTTCTTGGCCTCCATGACCTTCTCCAGGAAGGGCACCAACTTCGTGATCCCGTCGATCTTGTCCTCGTGGATCAGGATCAGGGCCTTGTCGAAGTCGGTTCGCATGTTTTCGTTGTCGGTGACGAAGTTGGGGCTCAGGAACCCGCGGTCGAACTGCATGCCCTCAACGACGTCGATCTCGGTGTTCAGGCCCTTGCCTTCTTCGACCGTGATGACTCCGTCCTTGCCGACCTTGTTGAAGGCCTCGGCCATGATCTTTCCGATTTCCCGGTCGTTGTTCGCCGAGATCGAGGCGACGGCTGCAATACCGCCCTTTACCTCGGACACGGGACAGGCCATCGATTCGATTTCGTCGACGATGGCGTTGACGCCCTTGCGAAGGCCGCGGACCAATGCGTTGGGGTCTGCGCCCGAAGCGACTTGTCGCAGTCCGGCCTTGAAGATGGCCTCGGCAAGCACGGTCGCGGTGGTCGTTCCATCTCCGGCATCATCGGAGGTCTTGGAGGCGGCTTCTCGAACCAGTCGCGCACCCAGGTTTTCCACCTTGTCGCGAAGTTCGATCTCCTCTGCGACGGACACGCCGTCCTTGGTGACGGTCGGTCCACCCCAGCTCTTGTCCAGTACCGCGTTGCGTCCACGTGGGCCCAGGGTGCTCTTCACTGCCGAAGCGAGCTTCTCCACGCCTGCAAGCAGGGCTTTCCGGGCATCGTTTTCGAAGGACAGTTCCTTCACTGCCATGGCTGCTCTTCTCCTATTCATGGAGTCCGTTGTCTGCGGAGTCCTGGTCGTCGTGACGTGGCCATCCAGCGGAAGGCCTTCCCTTCAAAGGATCAAAGCCCATGCCGAACCGTCGGTTCTGGCGTGGTGGCTCAAAACGGATTGGAATACGTGCTCAGGTGCTGAAATCGGGGTTCGAAGGGGTGTGGACCAGAGTGTGTCCCGAGCCAGAGGTGACCGATACGGGCATGGCTCCGTGCTGGCCTGCCATCGTGGCAGAGTCAGCGCGTGTTCAGTGGCGCTCCCTGGTTCTGAGCGCCGACGCTCGCCACAAGCTGAAGATCAGCCATAATCTATTGATGAGAAGATAGATACATCCCACAAAGAGCAGGATTTCCGTCGCCGCAACCATCAATTGGATCCACACGGGTATGGGGTCATCCATCCGGTAGCTTGGCGTGTATTCCAGGATCATTCGGCACACTGCGATCACCAGTACTGCCGCGACCAGCGGTCCTCGGGTTTGTCTGGCTGCGCCCAGCCGCCCCCAAGCGGGCACCACGGAGCCGATCGAACGGTTGGCTCGAGTCAAGTTGATGATTCCACACACCACTGCCAACGCGGATCCTGCGAGAAAAAGCGTCTGAAACGGCGTGTTGATCAGGCCAATTCCCACCACACACCCCAGGGCCCAGCCCACCATGATTCGGACGCCTCCGTCCACGTGGACGCGGCGAGGCAACACCGCCAGGGTCAGAACCGGGCTCCAACTGGCCACGAACAGAAGCCCTTGAAAGCTCCAGAGGGCCTCGTCTGGGATGGCCCAGGCCTGCGACAAGCCCAGAAACACGGCAAAGAGGCAATAGAGCATGATTCCGGGGATCCCGGTGAGGGTACTGCTCAAGAGCAGGGCCATGGCCAGTCGAATCCGAGGAAGCTCATCCCCCGGAAGAATGAGTTCGTCAGCCAGTTCCTGGCTTCGGACAATGCTGAACCCGCATTCCGGACACTTGCTCTGCGTTTCCAGCCCCGAGAGGTCGTACCGACAGGAAGCGCATTTGAGCGCATTGACTCGGTCTTTGGGGGCATTGTCCTCGACCATGGGTGCCGTTTCCTTGTGAACCATCTAGGATACTGGACTCATGAGCCCAATCGATCAATTGCGGGAAAACATCACTTCTGTCTTCATGGGCAACCTGCAGGCGGTGGATCGCCTCATCACCTGCTTGCTGGCTCGGGGGCACGTGCTCATCGAGGACGTTCCGGGAGTGGGCAAGACGGTGCTTGCCAACGCAATGGCCCGGTCGATCGACTGCAGCTTCAGCCGGATTCAATGCACGCCTGATCTCCTGCCCGGAGACGTGACCGGGGTCTCCATCTATCGCAAGGACACCGAGGAATTCGAATACCGGCCAGGTCCGATCTTCGCCAACATCGTCCTTGCCGACGAGATCAATCGAACCACGCCCCGAACGCAGTCGGCAATGCTTGAGGCCATGAGTGAAGCAACCGTCTCCGCGGAAGGGGAGATCCACGAGTTGCCCTCACCTTTCATGGTGGTCGCCACCCAGAACCCCTATGAGTTCGAGGGAACGTACTTTCTTCCCGAGAACCAGTTGGATCGATTCTTGATGCGAATCAACCTCGGCTATCCAGCACCCGGGGACGAGGCCCGCATCCTGCACCGTCGCCCCGCACAGACTTCATTGAAGAATCTGAGCCCGGTCCTCGATCAGGATGCCGTCAGTCAACTCCAGGCAAGGGTCGATCAAGTTCGAATGGATGACTCATTGGTGGAGTACGTGATCGCCATTGCTCGGGCAACTCGTGAGAACGATGAGCTGCAGGTGGGAGTCAGCCCCCGGGGTGCCCTCGCACTTTCTCAGGCCGCTCGTGCGACTGCACTGCTGGCCGAACGTGACTTCGTCATTCCTGACGACATCATCACCAACGCCATTCCGGTCTGTGCCCACCGCATCATCAGCAGAACCTACATGCATGCGGGTGACACGTTGACCACCCGACGCATCATGCAGAAGGTTCTGGACGCCGTTCCCGGTCCGGTTTGATCACATGAGTGGGGAGCCTGCGATCATTCTGCTTTCCGGAGGATTGGACTCCTCCACGGTGCTTGCCGAGGCGACCGCCTCCGGCAGGTCGTGCCACGCCCTGAGTTTTCGATACGGACAACGACATCAGTACGAACTCGAGGCAGCGGCCCGCATCGCCGCCCATTTCGGCGCGGTGGAACACGTGGTCATGGACATCAACCTTGGAATCTTCGGGGGCTCGGCCCTCACCACGCAACTCGAAGTCCCCAAGGACGCACTCGACGAGGGCCCCTCGATTCCGGTCACCTACGTCCCCGCACGCAACACCGTCTTTCTGTCGCTGGCTCTCGCACATGCGGAGGTTCGATCCGCCCATGAAATCTGGATCGGGGTGAATGCAATCGACTATTCCGGGTATCCGGACTGTCGCCCGGAGTACATCGAGGCGTTTCAGACGATGGCGAATCTTGCGACTCGAGAAGGAGTCGAAGGTCGCGCACTGGAGATCGTCGCTCCGCTCGCCCAACTCGACAAGGCCCAGATTGTGCAGCGTGCGAATGCGCTCAAGGTGCCTCTGCAGCACACCCATTCCTGTTATGACCCATCGGATTCAGGAGTGCCGTGCGGGCACTGCGATGCCTGCCTGCTGCGTGCTCGAGGATTTGCCGCTGCCGGAATCGAGGACCCCGCCCTGAGCGAAACCTGAACAATCTGCCCGAGGGGGCAGTTCAGGTTCCTCCCGATGCATCCTCAACCACACGCAGGATCGAGGCCGGGAACCGGCCAGTCCGGGCAGGCACCCCATTGTTCGAGAAGTTCCAGGAGCGCGGCGGCGCCCACGTCCGGGTTGATCTTGAAGAGGTTCAGGCACATGTTGGGCGTTGCCGTTGACTGGTAGTCGGCAGTGAACCACTCCGAGAGCAGAATTGCCAGGTCCTTCCCGTCGACCTCACCGTCCAGGTTGAAGTCTCCATTGCAGGATTCGTACCAAGGCACCTGTCCGCTTTCGGGTAGACCGCCACCAAGCATCTGCGAGCCCTGGTACACACCCACCACGTAGATCGGTTGTTCCCCAACGTGGATGAACTCGCTCACTGCGTAGAAATCTTCCGGCAGGGGGCCTCCAGTGGTGACATCCACCGTCCAGTTGAGAGTGACTCCAAGCCCACTGAAGGGAAACTGGTTGTAAGGATGGCCATTGGTGCTTCCTGGACACATGTTCTGGTTGGTGGGGGGCTGCCCGGTCGAGGGTTCATGCGGTCCGTACCAGGAATTCGCCTTCCAGTATTCAAGCCACTGCCAGTATCCCTCGAAGCCCTCGAATTCAACGGTTCCGGAATAGTCGCAGTTGTTGATCCAGCCGACAAACCGCTTCGGGCCGTCCGGATCGGACGTTCCTTCAAGTTTGTCGAAGACCGCCGGAAAAAGATCGTCCCCGATCTCGGGTCGTCTGTAGGTTGACTGAGTGCTGTCCCAGATCGGTCTTCCATTGTTGGTGAACCGTGCCTTGGTCGTGGGGCTGACCGTGGGATTCAGAGAAGGCCGTATCAATGCGCTCCGGTCGGCGATCGCGACCATCAAGTCCGCTCTCCACCAGAGCGTTGCATCCTCGGTGTTGTAGGGGTCGTAGGTCTCTTCACTGGTTCCACTGCCCATCGGGCCGAACGAATACGGGACACCGACCGATGGCAGGCCAAGTGCAATCGCATTCGTACAGGCGTCGGTGCCCAGATCCGGATTCAGGCACTGCAGGTCGTAGCCGGTCACGTCACGGAGGTATTCAGAAGCATTACAGGTGGTCGCAAACCATTGGTTGAGCAACGTGTCGTCTGGATTGGCGACGTATTCCTGAAGCATCCCGTAATCCTGGAAGGGGGGGTATTCCTGTCCCAGGAGCAGCGGACGTCTTGAATTCACCCAGGTCACCACGAGCACCGGATTGGGCAGGAAGCGCTCTTCACGGATGAGTTGCCCCGCCTCCCTGCCCGGAACCAGTGCATTGATGGTGATTCCGGCCTGCTTCCTGCCCGGCATCGGGAAGGTACGAAGGCGTTGCTCGAAGGGGATGTCTTCATCGATGACCACCGAGGGGCTTTTCCCGATTGCTTCCTCCCAGCTGAGCACCCAGGGAGCATCGTTTGCGCCTCCTCCGGCCGGGGGCATCATCAGGGGGCTCAGGACCGGCGGACAGTTCTCATCCTGAGCGAGGGCAAGCGTACCGGCCAAAGTCAGACTGAAGATGCATACGACACATTGAATCAAGGTCTTCATCTGCTCATTCTCCAGGGCACTCTGTCTCCAGTGGAAACAGGTTCATCAACGGGGCGCTTTCGATCGCCACCCTACTGGAGATGAGCAGAGTTACACGCAGGAATCGCCCACTCAGATCGAATCTCTTCGGTAGATGGTGGTCCGTGCACTCAAGATGCAATCGGGCGGCTGTTTATGGCTCAGATGTCGAGATTCTTGACTTCGAGGGCGTGGTCCTCGATGTACTTGCGTCGCTGTTCCACGTTCTCACCCATGAGGGTCGAGAACAGCGTGTCGGCTTCGCTTGCCGCATCCCAGGTCACCCGGATCAAGGTTCGAATGTCCGGGTCCATGGTGGTTTCCCAGAGCTGTTCGGCATCCATCTCGCCCAGCCCCTTGAATCGCTTGATATCGATTCCACGGCGGCCGACCTCGTGCAATGACTCGAGAATCGACGGAACGTTCGGCACCTCGACGCATCCCTGTTCGTTGCCGTCCTTGTCACGAAGCACCCAGGCGTATTTGGTTGGAATCAGCTCACCGGTGATGTCTTCCTTCTGCTGGGTCGACCAGTCCTCGACATTGATGTCGAGTGCAGTCAGTTCCTCGAAGATCTTGGCAAGCTCTCGATTCTCGTGCAGCTCCCGCATGCTCGCTCGGTTGGGAGCGCGCAGCTCCTCGTCGGTCGTGGCGAATTCGTCGAGGACCAGATCCTTCTCCTTGGCCCGCTCCCGGCCTTCGGATTCACTCCAGGCAAAGTCCTCACCTTCAGGCCAGGTGGTCATGTGGGTGGGAAGTCCGTGGTTGCCGCTGGGATCATTTTCTCGGCTGGCCAGCAGGTCATCGAACCGAATGCCTCGACGCGAACTCACCGACGTCAGCTCACCCATTCTTCGCAGGGATTGGATCAGAGTCTTGACCTGCTTGTCCTCGACGGTGCGCTTGGGCTTTCCGTCATCACCACGAATCACGAGGTGTGCGTGCTGCAGGGCCAGCTCCACCAGCACGTCGTTCATTCGATCATCGTTGAGCACGAACTGGGACTTCTTGCCCCGTATGACCTGATAGAGAGGGGGCTGTGCGATGTAGATCTTGCCCTGGCGGACGAGTTCGGACATCTGCCGAAAGAAGAACGTGAGCAACAGGGTCCGGATGTGCGAGCCATCGACATCGGCGTCGGTCATGATGATCACTCGACCGTACCGAAGCTTTGCGATGTCGAATTCCTCGCCGATGCCGCACTTGAGTGCGGTGATGAGCGTCCGGATCTCCTCGAACCCAAGGACCTTGTCCAGTCGAGCTTTCTCAACGTTGAGCAGTTTTCCGCGCAACGGCAGGATCGCCTGAATCTTGTGATCGCGTCCGCCCTTGGCGCTGCCGCCGGCGGAGTCACCTTCGACAATGAACAGTTCGGTGTTGTCGCCCTTTTCGGAGCAGTCCGAAAGCTTGTGCGGCATGCCCGCGGTGTCCAGAGTGCCCTTGCGCTTGATCAGTTCCCGAGCCTTGCGTGCGGCTTCACGGGCCTGGGCGGCGAGCACTGCACGCATGCAGATCTTCTTGGCATCCTGGGGATTCTCCTGAAGCCAGGACCCGAAGCTCTCCGTGATGGAAGCGCCCACGAATCCCTCGACCTCTGGATTGATCAGCTTTTCCTTGGTCTGGTTGTTGAACTGAGGGTCCGCGATCTTGACCGAGATGATCGCGGTCAGTCCTTCCCGCAAGTCTTCACCGGAGGGCGTGATGTCCTTGAGCAGGTCGTTCTTTCGGGCGTAGCGGTTGATGACCCGAGTGAGGGACTTTTTGAAGCCATCAAGGTGGGTTCCGCCATCCGGATTGAAGATGTTGTTTCCGAAGGGCAGCAGGTTCTCGTTGGTGGCGTCGGTGTACTGGAGGGCGACCTCGGTACGAAGTCCGATCTTTTCGTCCTCGTCGGTGAAAGCGACGACCGGACTCATGTTTGTCTTGGCGGCGTTGAGGTGTCGGACGTATCCGGCGAGTCCATCCGGGTCGTGGAAGGTCTCGTCCCGAATCTTGCCGTTGGCATCGACTCGTTCGTCGATCAGTCTGATCGTTACGCCTGCGTTGAGGTAGCCGAGTTCACGAAGTCTCTTCTGCAGCACCTCGTAGCGGAATCCAGTATCGGGGAAGATTTCCGTGTCAGGCAGAAATGTGATCTTGGTGCCCGCACTCGGTTCGGTAGGGGCGTCTCCGACGACCTTCAGTTCTGTCTCGAGATCACCTCGAGAGAACCTGATTGCATGCAGCTTGCCATCCTTGATGACTTCGACTTCGGTCCATTCCGAGAGCGCGTTCACGCACTTGATTCCGACTCCGTGCAGTCCGCCCGAGACCTTGTAGGCGTTGTCATCGAACTTGCCCCCGGCGTGGAGCTTGGTGAGAATCACCTCGACCGCGGGTCGCCCGTTGATTTCCGGGTCCGGATGCTTCATCGGATCCAGCGGCATTCCGCGCCCGTCGTCGGTCACGGTGCAGGAACCATCCACCCCGATTCGAACGGTCACGGCCGTCGCGTATCCGGCCATCACTTCGTCGATGGCATTGTCCACGCACTCATAGACCAGGTGGTGCAGTCCCGGCAGACCGGTGCCTCCAACGTACATGCCGGGTCGTTTGCGGATCGCTTCGAGCCCTTCCAAGACCTGGATGTCGTCGGAGGTGTAACTCCCCTGATCCGGTTGTTTGGAATTGGCGGTGGTGTCAGTCATCGAGGGCGTTGTTCCTTGCATGGTCGAGCCTGCCTATTGTACTAAAAACACCGGAATAAGTGGGAATTCAGACGCTTCGATGTCGGATCTCATTTTGATTTGAAACTCGCCGAAGGGATCCTCCGGTCCGCGCGTATATACTGGAGCTGGCGTCCAGTAGGAGTCGATGATCTACGGACCAGCGAGCCCCGCAAATCGACACGGAAACGTCGAAATCACGAGCCCAGGAGGTGGTCACGGTGGACCAGAATCAAGATCCCAGGCAGCTCTCCGGTGATTCTGCTCCCGGTGGTCGCGGTCTGACCCGACGCTTGCTTCTTCTGGCCGGACTCGGAGCTCTGGCAGGTTGTGCGGCGCCACGATCCACCACCCGTCTTCCGCAGCCATCCTGGCCCTCCGATCCGAGTCGAGCGTCCTCCGGAACCCCCGTCCCAGCACCTGCAACCCTCCCCGAAGCCGCTCCTTCCGGCACTCTGGCACGCAGTTACTGGGCCAAAGGGGCTCCGATTCCCAGCCGCATCAATCCCATGGGCACTCCGAACCGGATCACCATCCACCATGACGGCATGCCACCTTTCAGCGGTACTCGCCAGTCCGAAGTGGCCGCACGCATCGAATTGATCAGGCGTGCCCACCTCAATCGGGATGGCGGCAATCGCTGGGGCGACATCGGCTACCACTTCGTGGTCGACCGTGCCGGCCGAGTTTGGGAGGCACGTCCCATCACCTACCAAGGTGCACACGTCAAGAATCAGAACGAACGGAACATCGGGATCCTTTGCCTGGGCAATTTCGAACAACAGCGGCCTTCACGCGATCAGGTGCGCGGACTCGAAATTCTGGTGGTCAATTTGCGCAACAAGTATCGGGTTCCCACCAGTCGGGTTCGCACGCATCGGGAGCTGGCCAGCACCCTGTGCCCTGGTCGGCACCTGCAGGATGCCGTCAATTCCAGCCGCGCGGACCGTCGATTCGTCTGATTCACCGAGTCTTGTCGCGGTTCGCGTGCGCCTGGGCTTCAGCCTCTCGGCCCTGCCTCGCACGTTCCTCATCTGCACGCAGTTTCTCTTCGAACGTATCGTCCTTCGATTCCTGTATCTGGATCGTCTTCCAGACCAGGTAGCCAATGGCCAGCATCGAGAGGGTGGTCGCAATTGCAAGAATCATGGCATCAGGGTAGCGGCTTGGTCTCGTGCCACCACTCCTTGAGTATCGGATAGAGCTGAGCGTATCGCTCGTGGAGTCTCGCGTAGACGACCTGGTCTTCCGAAGGCATTGTCCGGCGTCTTTCCCGTACCAGCTGTTCGCACGCCTGGGGAACATCCGGCCAGAGTCCCACTGCAGTCCCGCCCAGAATGGCTGCTCCGTAGCCCGTTCCCTCACTGGTGGTGGTCGAGACGATCGGGGCACCCATCACGTCCGCACTCAGTGATTGCCAGAGTTCACTTGCGGCGGCTCCCCCGGAAAGTCGGATCGAATCCGGTTGGATGCCCAGGCGACGGATCAGCTGCAGGCAGTCCTGCAGGCCGAACAGCGCTCCCTCGATGACTGCGCGAGCAAGATGGTTGCGGTCGTGGGCGGGCGTCAGGCCGATGAAGCAACCTCGTGCCCGGGGATCTGCGTGGGGGGTGCGTTCTCCGGTCAGGTAGGGAAGGAAGAACAATCCATCAGCCCCCGGTTGCACACCGCCCGCTCGCTCGGTGATCTCCTCGAAGGGGTCGATCCCATTCGCCTGCGCCTGGTCCATGATGTCGGGCATGAGGCTGCGGCAGAACCAGTCGTAGCTGCCGCCGGCACTCAGCATCACACCCATCAGGTGCCAGGTGTCGGGGACTGCGTGGCAGAATGCATGCAGCGCGCCGTCTTGAGTCGTGCGCCAGTGGTCACTGCATGCGAAGACCACGCCCGAGGTTCCAATGGTGGTCGAGACCAGCCCTTCCTTGATGATGCCGGTTCCGACCGCACTGGCCGCCTGGTCGCCGGCGCCCGCGATGAGGGGGATCCCAGCCCGCAGCCCGATCTCCTTCGCTGCCGAAGGACTCAATTGGTCGACCACTTCCAGGCTTTCCGCCGTTGGTGGCCACCACTCGGGCGGGAGGTCCAGTGCCTCCAACATCGCCTTCGACCATCGTCTACGGCCACAGTCAAAGACGCCAGTGCCTGAGGCATCGGTCACATCCGAAATCAAATTGCCGCCCAGCTTGAAGCGCACGTAGTCCTTGGGAAGCAGGACATGCCTGATTGCGGCGTAGGCTTCGGGCTCGTGTGTTCTCATCCACAGCAGCTTCGGAACCGTGAACCCCGGGAGCATCAGATTGCCGGTGTGCTCGAGGAGGAACTCATTGCCCAGTTGATTCGCGTACTGCTCGCACTGCGGGGCGCTTCGCTGGTCGTTCCAGAGCAGTGCGGGGCGAATGACTTCCAGGTGCGCGTCCAGCGCCACCAGGCCGTGCATCTGACCCGCAAGGGCGATCGCCACCACGTCGTCTGCTTGAATTTCGGGGTTTGAAAGCAGCGACTGCACCGCATTCAGAGTGCCGTCGTACCAGAGCTGAGGCGATTGTTCCGCCCAACTCGGTTGAGGTGACTCGAATGAATAGCTCGCATGAGCCGAGTGCCGTACCTGGCCCAGGGCATCCACCGCCAGCACCTTGGTGCCCGAGGTGCCGATATCGATCGCAAGAATGAGTGGTCGGTCAGTCACGTGAATCATTCATGGCTGTGGTCGTGGTCGTGGTGGTGGTCGTGGTGGTCGTGTTCGCCGGGGGGGGAGGCCGGAATGGTTCCAACCCAGATCGTACTTCCATCGATGACCATGATGCCTTGTTCGTTCTTTTCCGAGATCACTCCGGAGATGACGACCGTCTTCAGGGGTTCGATCCCACCCTGACCTCTGGCCCCAACCGGATAGGGAATGCCATTGGAATCCACCAACTGAATGGTCGCGGTGCCTGCCTTCATGGCTGCGGGGTCTTCGCAGCAGTAGTCGTAGGGAATCTTGCAGTGGTCCCCGGGTCGCTGGTCGCACGAGACAAGTCTTGGATCCGCGGCGATGAACATCGCACTGCCATCGACGAATGGTGTCGCCCGACCGCCCACCCTCGCTTCGACGACCACCTTGTCACCAACGTTCCCACTCGCCTTGATGTCCGCCAGCATCACCGACCCCTCAGGCCGTACATTGACGAAGGTCGAAGCGGGAATGACCACGTCGGCAGTCTTCAAGTCCTGGATTGTCTCATCGGACCGGCCGCATCCGCCGGGCACTGCCAGAGCTCCGATGAAAAGTGAAATCCCAATGCCGGTCAAGAAGGTGTATTGCATGGTGGATCTTCCGAAGAGGGTGGTCCCTGGTTGATGGTGTTTGGGAACGGTACCCGCACTTCTGCAAGGTGTCCAATCTGAAACTCAAATACTGGTCCGAAGTGCCTCTGGAATGGGGAGTCTCAGGCAGCGCCAGGCGGGAATGATCGCACCCAGCACGCCCAGCACCAGCCCGGTTGTGAGCGCGGCGGCGAGCACCAGGGTATCGATCTCGATGCCGAAGACCCCGAGCGAGAACCTGATGGCGATTCCATCGATGAGCAGCAGCCCGACACCGCATGCGATCAGTGCTCCCACGGCACTCGCAAGCAGTGATTCCTGAACCAGGCTGACCATGATGGCCGGACGCGAATATCCGAGCGTCTGCAGTGTGCCGAGTTCTCGCACCCTGCTCGCAAAGGCGGCATAGGTTGTGTTCAGGCCACCAACGATGCCACCAAAGGCAATGAGGATCGCGGTGATGATCACCATCCACTGAATTGGACGGAAGAATCCGGCCAGTGATGCGTAATAGTCGGTTTCTTCAATCGCGACCAGTTCCAGATCGAGCCGGCGAACTGCGAAGCTATCGATGGAAGCGGGTGTCGCCTCGTTTCTGGTGAGCACCACGCATGAAAGTGAATCCCTCTGGGCGATCACCTGGAGGTTGGCGAGGTCGATCCATGCCTCACCCTCGATGACACTGCCCGATCCGGAGAGGATCCCGACCACTTCCACTGGTTCGACACCGATCCACAGTCGGTGTCCTATCGCTGTTTCGGCCGGTTCGTACCCAAGTGAGCGAGCGGCCATTCTCCCAAGAATGATCTCTTCTCGACCAGGTTCCGGAAGTCGGCCGAATTCAAGCTGTGCATCCTCGTGGACCAACCATGCTGCGGGAGTCACCCCGCGAAAGACCATGAGGTCTCCAGTGTTCTCTTCGTTCGTCGGTTCGACCTTTGAAACCGGTATCGCAAGGTGGATTTCCGGTGAGATTGCCTCGACGCCACCAACTTCGCGCAGTCCACTGACACTTGCGGCCAGGATTCCCGAGGTCTGCATGGCAACTTCACTTCGCTCGATACTTTCTATCGAACCTGCCGCCATCAGAATCATGTTCCGAGGATTTCCACTCGAGACTATCGACTTCTGCATGCCGGTGACGAAACCGGCGGATGCGAGCACCAACAGGACCACCAGCATGCTTCCGCCAATGGAAAGGCACATGCGACCCGGGCTTCTTCCCAGATTTCGTGTGGCGTAGCTGATCGGCAGAAGCTTCATGAGTATCTGTCAGACCGTCCTGAACGAGTGAGCGATCTCACGCCGTGAGACGCGCCAGGCGGGGACGATTCCGGCGAGAATGCCCAATGCCAGTGAAAGTGAGATCCCGATCAACAGCAGCAAGGGGCTCGAAGAGATCTCTACGTTGAGTCCTTCCATCGTCATGCTGAAATGGCCGATGCGCGCAACGCTCCAAGCGGCCAGTGCCCCGATCCCACCTCCCAGTATGCCGAGAACCGCACCTTCAAAGACCACCATGAATCCGATCAGTCCACCGGTGAATCCCAGGGTCTGGAGGACGGCGTGGTCACGAATCCGATCGCGCATCGCAAGTACGATTGCATTGGCCACCAGTGCGAAGACCGTGACCAGCGCACTCCAGCCAAGCCAGGTCGCAAAGCCCACGATCTCGATGATGTCCCGGGCGGCTCTTCCTACGAACGCCTTCTCCGAACTCGTGGAGGTGGGGTGCGATTCAAATCTGAATTCACCATCGATGGTTCGAGCCACTTCATCCATCACCAACGGGTTGTTGACTTTGACCATGAATTGAGTGACGGACCCTCCGGTGCCACCGGTCCGCATGCTCTCCTGAAGAAACGGGAGGTGCACGTAGCTGACGTTGCGATCCTGTGGGGCTTCCGACTCGATGATCCCCGCAACGTAGACGGTCAGGCCCGCAGCGCTGAATCGGTCACCCACCCTGACGCCGCGTCGGGCCGCGAGGGATTCTCCGATCAGTGCGCCATCTCCTCGTTTCTTCCAGTCACTGATCGACCCATTTGCGATCGTCCATCCGGGTTCGAGCACGTCGACCAGCTCGTCACGCGGGACCCCGCGGAACGTCACCACATCCAGCGACGCTCTGCAGTTGGTGACGGTGATCTGGACTGGCACCGCACTCGTGACACCCTCGATCTTCTCGATCCGATCCCCGTAGTACTGGGGCAGTTTGCTTGAGAAAGGGCAGTAGCGGTTCTGGCGGTAGACGATCAGCGTGGCGTCTTCCGCGGAGGCGGTGGTGGCGTTGCTGACTCCGTCCCGCATTGCCTCCACGAAGCAGAAGAGAAACATCGCTATGGCGATACCGCCAACGGTGAGGCCCGATCGGATCGGACTGCGTCTGATCTGCTTCAGGACGATTGGAATCGTTCGTAACATCGTTTTCATGTTGGGGCTCCTTCACCTTCGATCAGTTTTCCCTTTTCGAGATTCAGCAGAAGGTCCGCATACTCGGCGGTCTTGATGTCGTGGGTCACCATCACAATGGTTCGACCATGCTTTTCATTGAGCAGCCTGAGCAGTTCCATGACCGCGATCGCCGAGGACTTGTCGAGGTCCCCGGTGGGTTCGTCGGCAAGCAACAGGGTGGGTTCGGTCACAATGGCACGCGCAATCGCGACTCGCTGCTCCTGGCCACCTGAAAGTTGTCTCGGGTAGTGCAGATGCCGGTCAGCAATTCCCACCACTTCCAGGGCTGCGGCGACTCGCTCGTGTCGTTCTTTTGGGGTGAGTGGCTTGAGCAGAAGGGGAAGTTCCACGTTCTCGTATGCGGTCAACACGGGTACCAGGTTGTACAACTGAAAGACGTACCCGACGTGTTCCGATCGCCAGGTCGCCAGTTTGTTTCGCGAGAGCTGGCCAATCGACTGTTGATCAATGATGAGTTCGCCCGACGTCGGCCGGTCAATGCCCGCAAGCAGATTCAGGAGAGTCGTCTTGCCGGATCCCGAGGGGCCCATGAGTGCGACAAACTGTCCTTTTTCAATGGCGAGATCGACACCATCAAGTGGTTTGATCTCTTCCACGCCACTTTGGTACACCCGAGTCAATTTTCGGCATTCGATCAATGACATTTCACACATCACCTCTTTTGATGCTGACGGAATCGCCCTGGTTCAGGCCCTCTCCGTTGAGAATCACCTTGGTTCCCGGAAGGACTCCATCGACAAGTTCGATCCACCCCGATTCTTCTGAAGCACCGAGCGTGACGGGCAGCCGGTCCGCAGTTCCCTGTCCGGACTGCAAGGCATCGACCACCCAGACTTCCGGTTCGCTTTCGGTTCCCACGATTGCATCGCGGGGTACGAAGACACGTTGGACGGTTCGCTCGGTTTCACCGGTCTCTATGTTTCGCACCGGAAGAATTCTGACTCGCGCCAGCATCTCCGGCTTGAGCAAAGGGGAGGGATCGTGGATTCTGACCTTGGCTTCCACGGTGTTCTTCTGGATGTCCGCCTTGTGCAGGAATCGTGTGACCTCTCCGGTGAAGATCTGGTCCGGAAGCAGGTCGACCACGATTTCTGCGGCCTGTCCAACTCCGACCCCGGCGGCCACACCAAGCGGAATATCCGCTCGAACTTGAAGGTTCTCTGGATCATAGAGATGAATCAGGTGTGCCCCGTGGGTTCCGTTTCCGTAGTTGATTGTGGAGCCCGGTCCGCTCAGCCTCTGAATGACCACTCCGGCGACTGGTGAACGCACCTTGCATCGCATGAGTTTGAGTCGTGCGGTATCGAGTTCAGCGGATGCAATGGCGACATCTGCCTCTGCGCGCAGCAGTTCACCGGTTGCTTTTTCGATCTCCAGTGTTTCATGGACCAGGAGCTCGAAGTCTCGTTCAGAGGCGATCAACTCCGCTTCTGCCGCAGTCACCCGCGCATCGGTGCCTTTCATCTGTTCCTTGAGACTGTTGATCCGTGCCTTGCTTGCATCAACTTTCATGCGCATTCGGACCACGACCGCTTCGGCCACCGCTCCCTCACTGATCAGTGGTTCCTTCCGCTTGAGTTCATCTTGAAGCTGATCTCGCTCCAGTTCCGCACTTCGCATGGTCGCGATCTGTTCACTTCGTACGGCTTTGATCTCCTGAAGGCTCGCGTTCGCCAGAGCAAGTCGGCGAGTTGGTTCGATGAGTTCCCTGCGCTCGGTGGCGGCAGCCTTTGCGGAGGATTGCGCTATGGCAAGGTTTGCCTCGGCAAAGTCGAATTGCGCCTTTGCCTTCTGGACCAGAAGTCTGGCGTCTTCATCCACCAGCATGGCGATGGTGTCGCCCACTTCAACCCGCTCACCTTCAAGGGGAATCACCGTCTCCACGATTCCCTCGGTCAGCGCAGAGACAAAGAGTGGATTTGGATCAGGTTCAACCCAACCCGGCGCCTGGATCACGGCGCCTTCGTCAAACGATTGTTCTGAAACCGTGACCGCTTGAACCGGCCGGACCACCGCGGTCTGAACCTGGACGCTCTTCCTTGGTGCAAGCGCGCTCCAACTCATGGCCAGGAGCAGGAGCAGGCAAACGCAGACTATTCCCAATGGAAGGGCAAATCTGGAGAACCAGCGTGCAGCCGGCGTCGGAATGCGGTTCAAGGCGTCCGGTGCGAGGTCCTTGAGTGAACTTGATTCGCTCATGATCTTGTCTCCACCTCAACTTCAGGTTTCTCGAGCGGTATCTCGAAGGAGCCGCCCACCGCCGTCTCCAGACCGATCCAGGCCAGTGCGGATTGCCGCATGTGTTGAAGCATCTCAAGTTGTTGCTCGATCATCTGCTGCTGGGTGAGCAGCAGTTCGGTGGAATCGACCGAGCCCGCCTTGAACTCCAATTCGGAACTTTCCACCACGCGCTCTGATTCCAGGACCAGGGTCTCATCAAAGAGCTGCAGCTGTTCCTCGGCCTGGAACCATGAATTGAGTGCGCTTCGTGTCTCCAGAATGACGTTCTGACGGAGAATTGCTGCATCGAGATTCGCGGTTTCAAGCTGCGCCATGGCGTCCGCGATGTGTGCATATCCGGTGTCGACGATCGGAAGCGTGACGGCACTTCCGTTGAAGAGTCCCGGTCGGTCTCCGAAGTTCCGGTTCCAGCTGATTCGATACTCGACCTGTGGGATCCTGGTGAATCCAGCAAGCCTGAGCTCCGCCTCTGCGGCCCTGATCATTCGTTCAGTGGCGGCGATGTCCAGCCGGACCTCGAGCGCGCGCCGCACGATCTGGCTTTCGGTCGGCATGCCTTCGACGGGCCCTTGCATCAGCGGGCTCGCCAGGTCCCAGCCGGTCCCGTGCCCCGGCCACCCCATCAGACGGAGCAGCTGCAGTTTGTGCCCTCGCAGCTGGCGCATGCTCATGGCCAGTGCGGCCTCGGCAACGTAATGTTCGATGCGTGCGCGTTCCTGATTGACCTCCGGTACCTCGCCGGCTTCGACCAGGGCGCTGACCAGATCCAGCGTTCTTCGGGTCGTCGCCACGAAAGCCCTTCGCAACTCAATGATGTCGCGGAAGTAGGCCGCTTCCGTGTAGGCAACCCGCACCTCGGCCGCGCGGGTCACTGTAGTTCTCGCCGCATCCAGGATCATCGCCTGCAGCTGCTCGTCTTGTCGGTCTATCCGATCCCCCATGGTCCAGAGCCACGTGAGCTGCTGAAGCAGCTGAACCATCCCGGGCGACCCACCCGCGGCGTCCAGGGGGGCGCCGAACTGGAAGACCACCCTGGGGTTGGGCGGAAGCGATGCCTGCGCCAGCTCCGCCCGCTTGCGAGCCACCAGTGAGAGTTGCCTCCTCAGCTCGGGGTCGTTGGTGAGTGCAACGACGATCGCTGGCTCCAGTTTCAGAGGTTCGATGCCGTCCCACGCCTCGCTGCGCTCTTCGAAAGAAGTCGACCACGCATCCTTGAGGGATACGGATGCACCGGTGCGATCCTCCGCAAGCAATGCGGTTTGGTCGAAATCCGACTGGGGATTGGCGGTATAGCAGCCTGCCAGAAGAAGGAGTAGGACTGACAGCCAGATTGTTGTCATCAGATGACGAATGATTTTATTTATGCTCATAAATTGGTCTTTCAAATACGCCCACCAGACAGTCCTCGCTGTGTTGACGTACAGCGTACGGAGTGTTCGGTGAGTGCGTTCAGACCTGAAGCTGGCAGCAGAGGGCCAGCAGGGCGCCGAGCGGTGGATCCGGTGGTCGGGCTTCGTTTCGAAGGAAGCCCATCCAATCAGGTTTCAGTTCGGGGCGGGGGGGTGTCGGGCAGACCAAGAGGTCCACACCGATTTCATCAATGCCTGGCAGGGATTCTTGGACAGTGTCGTTCGGCGCAAATCGTTCGCAGCATCCTGCGCAGCGACGGTGGTCTCCGGGAGCCTCTTGCGAATCCGTCTTCGAACCATCACAACCCAATTGACTGCAACAACTTGTCTGGATCATGTCCCCGCCCCCTGCCATCGAGGCCATCGCCTTGATCGAACAGCAACAGAACGGGATCCAGCAGATGACCAGGATCGTGATGATTTGGTGGGGAAGATGCATCTTGGTTGCCTGTCGGCCGTGTTGGTTGTGGCCTTGAAGAAGTTCCATTCATCATACCTGCGGATTCGACTGAGGCAAAATTTAATCCGTTATCTGGACGTATGAGTACCATGGATCGTCCTGTATGCACTTGATCGACTGGATCATTCTCCTTGGATTCCCCCTCGCCTTGTTCGTGGTGGCGCTGTTCACCCGCCCTTACGCCGGCTCCGTCTCCGGATTCCTGGCGGCCAATCGGTGTGCGGGTCGGTACCTGATAGCCGTCGCCTACGGCATGGCCCAGCTCGGGGTGATCTCCCTGGTCTGGTACTGGCAGCAGAACTACGACGTCGCCTACACCTCGATCTGGTGGGGTCTGATGGAAGGTCCGGCGATGATCGTCATCGCTCTTTCGGGCTGGGTGATCTACCGCTATCGACAGACTCGGGCGATGACGCTTCCGCAGTTCTTCGAGATGCGCTACAGCCGACGCTTTCGAGTGTTCGCGGGCGTGGTCGCCTTTCTCAGCGGCATCATCAACTACGGAATCTTTCCGGCAGTCGCCGCTCGATTCTTCATCGCGCTCTGCGGACTTCCCGATGCACTCATGTTCGGCGACACCGCAGTCAGCACCTTCCCGCTCCTGATGGGTTTCATGCTCGGGATCGCGTTGCTCTTCGTCTTTCTCGGAGGGCAGGTCGCGGTCATCGTCACCGACTTCCTTCAGGGATCCTTCGCCAACATCGTCTTCCTCGTCGTCATCGGCTACCTGCTCTGGCTGATCCCCTGGAGCCAGATCGAGACCGCGCTGCTGGCGGCTCCGGAAGGCAAGTCACTGGTGGATCCACTCGACCTCGGTCGTGAGGAGAACTTCAACATCTGGTACTGGGTGATCACAGTGATCGTCCTCTTCTACGGAATGATGAGCTGGCAGGGTGAGGGCGGGTACCGGGCGGCCGCGCTCAACGCGCACGAGGCGAAGATGGCCAACATCTTCAACGGCTGGCGCTTTCGAGTCCTGATGCTGATCACTCTGGTGCTTCCGGTTGCAATCAGGGTGGTGATGACCAACCCCGAGTACGGCGTCCAGGCTGAATTGATCGAGACCTACGTCGCAGGACAACCCACCGCGGCGTTGCAGGCGGAGGTCCGGGCTCCGGCTGCCGCCGCACAGCTGCTTCCTGCCGGACTTCTGGGCTTCTTCGCCGCGGCGATGCTCGGTGCCTTCATCTCCACCAATGACAGTTACCTGCATTCCTGGGGTTCGATCTTCATTCAGGACGTGGTTCTGCCCTTCCGAAAGACTCCGCTTTCCCAGCGGGCTCATCTGATTCTTCTGAAGTGTTCGATCTTCGGGGTCGCGATCTTCGCCTTCATCTTCAGCATGCTCTACGAGCCCAACCAGTACATCGCGATGTTCCTGGCGTTGACCGGTGCGGTCTTCGTGGGAGGTGCGGGAAGTGCGATCATCGGCGGGCTCTACTGGAAGCGGGGGACTACCGCGGCAGCCTGGAGCGCGATGGTCGCGGGCATGCTTCTTTCCGGTGGTGGTATCGTTCTCAAGCAACTTGATCCACTCACCGTGCACCCCGGACCCGTGCTGGTGGTCGAGCATGGGGATCACACGATTCAAGCACCCCTGAGCGTTTCCGGCAAACCACCGGAGTGGATGGAGGCTGAAGAGGTTCCATTCGCCGTGCAACACGAGTTGGTGGTCGCTGCCGACGGGGAAGCGTCGGCACAGGCGGCGATCGATCTGGCGTGGGGAGCGGACCGTTCGGTGTTCGCGTCCCACTCCCTGTCTTCGACTGGCGTCGCGACTGGAACCCTGCCCGACCAGACCCCGTACCGGATCAGGGTCGAGCCTCCTTCGAATGCCTCGGCACTGCTTGCCCCACTGGCCTACGTTCGCAACGAAATGACCGGCCAGGTCCTCACGTTCTGGTCGATCCTGATTGCCGTCCTGCTCTACATCTCGGTCTCTTTGATCGGTTGGGCACGGGGCGGTGCCCCCCACGACATGGACAAGCTGCTCCACCGTGGAGCGCATGCGATCAGTGATGAACAGGTCCTCACGGTTCAGCGTGGAACCTGGATCGAGCGACTCGGCTTCGACTCCCAGATGACTCGGTGGGACCGGATCGCCACCACGATCACCTTGCTCTGGCCCTTTCTCTTCACCCTCGTCTTCATCGGAGTCACCTTCTATGCGGTGCGCTACGGACTGGATCGAACATGGTGGGCAGGGTACTGGCACTGGTGGACCTACTTCGCGTTTGCCGTGGCGAGCGTGGTCACGGTCTGGTTCACCATCGGAGGCTTCAGAGATCTGCGCCGGATGTATCGTCGTCTGGCCGCGTTCGTCGCCGATGAGACCGACGATGGGCGGGTCGAATGAAAACGATCTCTCTTGCCGGTTCGAACTGGACGGTCGAATCCATCGAGCATGCACCGGTTCCGGCACAGGTTCCCGGTTGCGTGCACGATGCCCTGCTCAACGCCGGATTGATTCCCGATCCCGATGCGATCGGTGGCGAATCCGCCCAGGCCTTCGTGGGTCATGCCGACTGGGTGTGGTGCACGGAATTCGAAGTCGAATCAGAGCTCTTCGAATGTGAGCGCCTGGAACTCTGTCTTGATTCCGTCGACACCACCGGAACCGTGGAACTCAACGGACAGGTCCTGGCGCAGCTGAACTCCCAGTTCACCCCGCACCGTCTCGAGGTTCGTCAGGCCCTTCGCCCCGGTGCCAATCATCTGGTGGTCAGGCTTCGGGGCACACTTGATGAAGCCAAGCGGCTCGAAACGATCCACGGGACTCGTCCAGTGAATGCGGATGGCGCATGGGGCCCTTTCTCTCAGATGCGCAAGAGCGCCTGCAACTTCGGCTGGGACTGGGGACCCTGCTGTCCGACCTGCGGCTTGGCGGGTGATGTCAGGCTCGAATGTTTCAGTGGCACCCGAATCGCCGGAATACGCCTGCATTGCCACCGCGCCGATCCGAATGAGGCCGAGGTCTCGATCGATGTCGATCTCGATGGGGATTCAGTCGAACACTCCATTCAGTTGATCGATGATTCGGGGCGCGAACTGACGGCGGTGGATGGCCCGAGCCAGGGTCGGTTGCAGATCCGCAATCCACCGCTCTGGTGGCCTCGTGATCTCGGGGATCCGAAACTGATCACCGTTCGGGTCCGACTGGCCAATGGGGCTACCGCGGAGGTCCGGACCGGCCTGCGTACTTCTCGACTGATTCATGACTCCGACGGACGATTCGTGCTCGAGATCAACGGCGAGCCGGTCTTCTGTCGGGGTGCGAACTGGATTCCGGCACGACTGTTTCCACACGGTCAGTCGATCGAGGATGTGGCACCTCTGCTTTCCGATGCGTGTGAAGCGAACATGAACATGATCCGGGTGTGGGGTGGGGGGCTCTACGAACCGGATTGGTTCTACGAGCGTTGTGATGAACTGGGGCTCATGGTCTGGCAGGATTTCATGTTTGCCTGCGCGACCTATCCTGAACATGAGTCGTTCAAGATGCTCGTGGAGCAGGAGGCCCGAGCCCAGGTCGCTCGCTTGGCCCACCATCCTTCGATCATGCTCTGGTGCGGGGGAAACGAGGACCTGCTTGCCTGGTATTCCTGGGGCTGGCGGGAACGAATGGATCCCAAACTCTCCGTCGGTATCGACTACTGGACGCGGCTCCTGCCCGAGATCTGTTGTGAACTTGATGCGACCCGTCCTTACTGGGTCGAATCGCCTTTCTCCGGCTCCCTTGAGCAACACCCCAATGATCCGGATACCGGTGATCGTCACGTCTGGGATCTGAAATTCGAGCAACTTCGAACCCAGGTGCCTCGCTTTGCGAGTGAATTCGGGCACCAGGCTCCACCGTGTGCCGCCACCATCGAGCAGGCGTTCGATCAATCCATCGACTCCCTGCAACCAGCGGATCTCGCAGATCGCCAGCGGGCGTGGGGCGGAGACGAGGTCCAGTACGAGCCCTTTCTCGAGGACTGGTTCGGACTGCGCACCGATGCAATCGACCTGCCCGGTTGGATCTGGGCGTGTCAGTTGCTGCAGGCGCGGGCAATGCGCACGGCCTGTTCGTGGTACCGGGCCAACCAGCCTCGATGCGAAGGTGCCTTGATCTGGCAGCTGAACGATGTCTGGACCGGGCATTCTTGGTCATTGGTCGACGTCGAACGCCGACGCAAGCCTGCGTTTCACGCGGTACGCGAGGCCTTCAATCCGCTGGGGATGTACCTGGAACCACTGGGTGAATCGCTTTGCTTCGTACTGATCAACGGATCCAACCGGGAGCACGCCGGCACCGTTCATCTGGAGCGTGTCACGTTCAGTGGGAAAGTACTCGCTTCCCGCCAGGAGCAGTTTTCGATACCGCCTCGCAGGGGGCGTCTGCACATTGACCTGCCGGCATCCATCGCGATTCCGGAGGATCCTTCCGCGGAACTGATCGTGGCGCATCTTGGTGACCGGGCCGTGCACCACTTCTTTCAGAAGGATCGTACGCTCGCCTTGCCTGAACCGGAGTTTGAACTGGAGGTGAAGGGAGAGGGGCGTCATCGCACGGCCATCGAACTCACGGCCCGTTCACTCCTGAGCGATGCGTGCATCCTGATCGACGGACTGCCCTCGGTCGTCAACGAGTCCTTTGGACTCTTCACTCTGCTTCCGGGGCAGCGACAGTCCATCGAGGTCACGGGTCAGTGGTTGGGTGATGCACGGGTCCGAGTGCGCACGGCCAACGAACTGGTGCAGTGATCCGCGTGACATTCAGGTCGATCGGAGTCGGCTTTTCTGCCGCCCTTGAGCGCCCGCGAGCATCTGGCGGCCATGCTTTGTGATTTCAACGGAGGTGTTGCGTGGACCACGAGCAGTTGTGCAGCCGGATGAAGCAGATCGAGTCGGTCAAAATCCGTCAGCGAGATCTTCGAATCGACCGCCTTGTGACCCAAGCCGAGTCACGCGGAGAGGAAGGGGATCGCCTCTTCTGGACCATCGTCCACGATCTCGAGCATGCACCGAAAACCACCAACCGCTTGCAGCTCGAGGCCCTTGGCTTCGAGTTCCCGACCCTTGAAGAGGTCGCCCAACTCGAGGCAGATGCCCTCAACCATCAGCTTCATGAGATTCTGAATGCGATGGCTCTCATCCGGGTGTTCCTCTGCGGTTGCGAACATCTCTCCAACCGGCGTCTGCTCGAACATCTGATTCGCGTCGTCATTCAGGAGCCAGTACCGGAGATCCCGCTGTGCCTGGGTGCGCGGGAGTGGGTGGACCTGTCGAAAGTGCTTGATCGGTGAATGAATGAGCAGGAAATTCCAGTTCTGGCGGGCCCCCGTTTTCGCCTCGGCGCTCGGTCTTGGTAAAGTGCCAGCTCAGCCCGGAGGACTTTTCGATTCCTGACGACACCCTGCCACTTGTTGATTTTCTTCCAAAGCCCAAACCGGGCCTGCGTGGCTTGCCGTTTCGCCTGATTCGCCCGATCCTCTACCGCATTCTGCGGTTGAAGCACATTGCGCAACACGAACGCAACATGACGGTCCGGGTCCGGGCTGGAGAAGTTCGAGCCGGACAGTCCTACGTCGATGAGTTCAAGCTGGATGTCCAATTCGATCCCAAGCAGCTTGAACTGATTCCGGAAGAGGGCCCGGTGATCATCACGGCCAACCACCCTCTGGGTGGTCACGATGCCGTGGCGTTGCTCTCTTTGGTCGAGCGCCGTCGGCCCAACGTCAAGGTGATGGTCAACAAGATCCTCGGAAAGATGCGCTTCCTCAGTGAGAGCGACTCGATCATTGAAGTTGATGTACTCGGTCAGAACCCGGACGAAAATCGATCCTCGATGCGGGAAGCGATTCGCTTTGTTCGCAACGGGGGCGCCCTGGTCGTCTTGCCCGCTGGAGCAGTCTCTCACCTGGACCTCAGGAATCGCGTCGTGACCGATGATCCTTGGACCGAGCACATCGGAGGACTTGCCCGACTTTCCAAGGCAACCGTGGTTCCCGCCTACATAAAAGGCCGCAACAGTGCGTTCTTCCAGTGCATGGGTCTGATCCATCCCATTCTGCGCACCATGTTGCTGCCCAATGAGCTGGTGATCAGTCTGGGAATGCGCTTTCCGATTCGATTCGGTGAACCAGTCACTGCCGACCGGATCTCCCGCTTCGACTCCTCCGACGACCTGGCTCAATACCTTCGGGCTCGAACCTACCTGCTCGCAGATCGCACCCAGTCCGATGAGGATCCCGCGCTCACGGAACAGGCCGCGACCGAACAGCAGTCCGAATGGGCCCAGATCGCCTCCAAGCCCAGTCACAACGGCGACGAGCTTCAGCAGGAACTCGATGCCCTGGGCTCGGATGCCCGACTCATCGCGCAATCGGATCTTGAAGTCTGGTGTGCACGAGCGGGCGACATCCCTCGTCTGATGCTCGAGGTCGGCCGTCTTCGCGAATCCGCCTTTCGGGATGTGGGCGAGGGCTCGGGGCGCTCTCTCGATCTCGACCGCTACGACGGTTGGTACTGGCAGTTGCTGCTCTGGGACAAGAAGAAGAAGCAGCTCGCTGGTGGATACCGGCTCGGCATGACCGACGAAATTGTGCCCGGTCATGGGCTCGAAGGACTCTATACCCATTCACTCTTCGACTACGACGCCACTCTGATCGAGCGGATCTCACCCGCCATCGAACTTGGTCGCTCCTACGTGCGAGAGGAATACCAGCGAAAACCGACCGCACTGCTTTTGCTCTGGCGCGCCATCGGTGCATTCGTGGTACTGCATCCGGACCACCACCGGTTGTTCGGCCCGGTTTCCATCAGCAATGAATTCACTTCGATGTCCCGTCAGTTGTTGATCTCCTTCCTGCAGACACACCGAGCGATCCCCGTTCTGAGTGGGCTGGTCAAGCCCCGAAATCCAATGAAGGTCTCGCGCTCGAGTCACTGGGATGAGCGTCGCGTCGCGCAGGCGATCACCGATCCGGAGGACCTGGATGCGCTGGTTCGGACGATCGAAGCCGGCAAGCGATCGATGCCCATTCTTCTTCGGCAGTACCTGAAGCTCGATGCCAAGCTGCTCGCCGCCAACGTCGACCGTGATTTCGGGGATGTGCTGGACGGTCTGATGTTTGCCGACATGCTGCACCTTGATCGACGGGTGATGCGCTTCTTCGTCGGGCCCGACGGGATGGAGCGATTCCTCAACTACCACGGAGTCGAGGTCAGCGAAGAGATGAAGAAACAGCGGCGTGTCCGGCGCAGGGGTTGATAACCACCCCCAAACTCCATCTACACCGTTCGTTTTTCAGACCCCGCTTCCTATACTCGTGGTTCCGGTTCGCTGTTGAATGGGTCACCAATGCTTCCCTCGCTCCAGAGACTGAAACGACGAGCACTGCTTTCGATGGCGGTGGTGGCGTTCTCGTGGCTGGCGTCTCCGGCTCTGGGGGCGCGAACCTCGGATGATGGTGGCGCCTTCTTTGAGAAGCGAATCCGACCACTGCTCCTGGAACACTGTGTCGCCTGTCACAGTGCTGAATCCGGCATCGTGAAGGGTGGGCTGCGGCTCGATTCACCCGGTGCTCTGCGACAGGGTGGAGATGGCGGCTTGGTGGTCGTGCCCGGCGATCCCGAAGCAAGTCCGTTGTATGTGGCCATCAGCTACCTTGATCCGGAGTTTCAGATGCCTCCGGGAGGGAGACTCAGCGTCCAGGAACGCGAGGATGTTCGCCGTTGGATCGAGGCGGGTGCGGTGGTTCCAGACACCCCGGATTCCGAGGAGCCGATTCGCATCGAGCACCCCGAGGGCTACGATTGGGATCGCGAGCGCGAGCACTGGGCGTATCAGCCGATCGCGACGTCACCGCCACCTCCCGTCTCCGACCCTGCCTGGTGTCGCAATGAGATCGACCAGTTCATCCTCGCCCGTCTTGATCAGGCGGGCCTTGCCCCTGCACCCGAAGCGGACAAGCGGGTTCTCATTCGCCGCGCCTACTTCGATCTGATCGGACTGCCACCCGATCCCGAGGCGGTGCACCGCTACCTTGCCGATCATTCGGACTCGGCATTCTCCCGCATGGTCGATGGGCTGCTGGAATCCGAACAGTACGGAGAGCGCTGGGGTCGGCACTGGCTCGACGTGGCGCGGTACGCGGACAGCAATGGACTCGATGAAAACACCGCATTCGGCAATGCCTGGCGCTACCGGGACTGGGTGGTGGAGGCGATGAACGCGGACAAGCCCTACGACCGATTCGTACTCGAACAGATCGCCGGAGATCTTCTCGAAGACGCTTCCGAGCAATCCACACGCCCCTCCCGACTGCTGGCCACGGGATTTCTCTCCCTCGGGCCGAAGGTGCTCGCCGAGCCCGACAAGGAAAAGATGCAGATCGACATCGTCGACGAGCAGCTGGATGTCCTGGGTCAGGCATTCCTGGGCCAGACCATCGGTTGTGCCCGTTGCCACGACCACAAGTTCGATCCCATCACCACCGCCGATTACCACGCCCTTGCGGGGATTTTCTACAGCACCCGGACGATGGAATCTCTGAACACGGTTGCGCGAGTGCATGAACGAGCGTTGGCCACGGACGAGCAGATCGAAATGGAACGTCTGCACCGTGAGGCCTCCGAGCGCAATCAGGCGGAGCTTGATGAGGTGCTGGCCACGGCAAGTCGCGAGCTGCGCACTCGCTGGCTCTCCCGAACCGCAGATGCGATGATTGCCTGCCTCACCCTTGAATCAATTCCCGAAGTCCGGCAAGCGGAGGACTTCGATCGGTCGAACCTCCGGGTCGACTTCGATCGCTGGGGTTCGGGGGTCGGAGTCATCCACACCTCCCGCCCGGACGAACTTCAGTTCGTGGAATACGAGTACCAGGCAGTTCAGTCCGGCCGACACGAACTTCGAGTTCGGTATGCCTCCGATGAAGAGCGGCCACTTCGTGTGCTCGTGGATGGAGCTTTGATCGATGATGAATTCTGCGGGGAGCCCACGGGCTCGTTCACTCCAGACAAAATGGCCTGGGAGATGGTTGATTTCGATCTGGAACCGGGTCCGCATCTGATTCGGCTGGAGTGTGAGACGGCCTACCCCCATCTTGACCGGCTGTTTCTCATCGGTCCCGAGGACTGGGCGCGTTTCGATGCCGATATCGAGCAGATCGCCGACCGACGGGATCTTGATCCGGTCTTCATCGAGCGCGTGGCGTTCGCTCTGGAGTCCGAGCCGATCTTCGAGCCATGGCGCAGGGTGGCTGGTTTGGATTCCGCCGACTTCGATCAAGAGTGTGCACCACTTCTGGCGGAGTTGTCCGCAGAATACGCCGAGGATTCGGTTCAAGCGGATGGGGTCGAGGATCACTCCGGAGTGTCGCCCGACGACCGTTTGTTTCTTCGATCGATCGTGGAAGGTCAGGCTCCCCTCGACCACTCCGAATTCGCGCGTCGTTGGGAGCTCGCGGCCCGACTGGTTCTGGACGGATGGGAGCGGCACGCTCTGATCGAGCAGCACCGTGCTGAACCCTTGCCCGACCCCGGTCAGGAGGCGATGCGTCGAGTGTTACTGGGTGATCCAGGACTCTTCTGGATTGATGAATCGAGTCCGCAGATGCGTGCGACCTCGGTGGGTCAACGCATCAGTCGATTGTCTGAAAAGCGTGATGAATTGAAGGCGGGGGCACCCGATCGATTCGAGATGGGCATTGCGGTCGAGGACCACGAACCCATCGACCTGCCGATCTTCATCCGGGGTCAGCACACCAATCCTTCCGAGCAGGTGGTACCGCGAGGGGTCCTCCAGATCCTCGCCCATGCGGTCGATCCTCCAGAGATCTCAGGCGACTCGAGTGGTCGACTGCAACTGGCGAACTGGATCGTCGATCCGAACAATCCGCTGACGTCGCGGGTCGCGGTGAATCGGATCTGGAAGGGTCACTTCGGGCGCGGGATCGCGGCGAACCCCAGCAACTTCGGAACTCGGGGAGCGGAACCGACCCATCCGCTGCTCCTGGACTGGCTAGCCCGTCGGTTCGTTTCTGGTGGTTGGTCGACCAAGGCGATGCACCGCCTCATTCTTGATTCGGCCACCTGGCGCATGGGTCCGATGACCGACGCTGCTACTCGGGAACTGGATCCCGCAAACGCCCTCTACAGTCGACGAGATCCCGTTCGACTCGAGGCCGAACCAGTCCGCGACGCGCTTCTGGCGGTCGGTGGATCGCTCGACCTTTCGGTGGGGGGGTCGTTGATGAACTCCGGAAACTTCGCCTACGTGACCAACGACCAGTCGGCCAGCAACGAGCGCTACGACTCTTCCCGAAGGTCGATCTATCTTCCGGTCATTCGAAACGACATGTATCCGTTTTTCTCGATCTTCGACTATCCCGATTCCAGTGTGCCCGTGGATCATCGTCCACGGACCGTGGTCGCCCAGCAGGCACTCTTCATGATGAACAGTCCGCTGGTGCTCTCTCAGTCTGAAGAGCTCGCTCGGGAGCTTCTGGATGATGAACAACTCACCGACGACCCCGCGCGGGTGGTCCGCGCCTACGAAGCCTGCTTCGCCCGCCCCCCAAAGCCTCTCGAACTCGAGTACGCACTCTCGCACCTGGATTCGATCCGGCACTCTTCCAGCACCGGCTCCTCGGTGCAGTGGCCTTCTCAAATGGATGAAACCGATCGAATTCCCCAGGAACTTCTCGCGCTCCGCTCGCTCTGTCAGGTGCTCTTCTCCTCGAACGAGTTCATTTACGTTCGCTGAGTTCACCATCCGCCTTGCGGTTTGATTCCACCTCCGGAATTCGTCCCATATCGTGCCTTGAACCGAAGGGCTTCCGGACTCTTGTCGCTTCAGATCGACTTCCTCGCCGCCATTCGGGATTCAGCCTTCATGGACAGGATTCCTGCTCTATGCTGGACACATGGGTCGGTTCTGCTCCATCACGCCTCACGTCAACCGTCGCGACATGCTCAAGCAGTGCTGCGCCGGATTCGGCTCCGTCGCGCTTGCCGGACTGCTTGCAGAGGATGGTTTCGCACGCCTGATCGAGGAGCGCCCGCACCTGCTCGATCCGCGTGACCCAAATCCGCTGGGGGTTCGCATGCCCCACCAGTCTCCTCGTGCCAAGCGGGTGATCTTTCTCTTCATGCACGGTGGCCCCTCCCAGGTGGACACCTTCGACTACAAGCCGAAATTGCAACGCGACAGTGGCAAGCCACTGCCCTTCGCCAAGCCCCGAGTCCAGTTCGCCGAGACCGGAGATCTGCTGGGCAGCCCCTACAAGTGGAAACAGCACGGCCAGAGCGGTGCCTGGGTCAGTGAGATCTTTCCCGAGACCGCAAAGGTCGTCGACGAACTCTGCTTCATCAAGAGTTTGCACGGATCGAATCCCGCACACGGTGCGGCCTTGTTGAAGATTCACACCGGGTCGGAAAATTTCGTTCGCCCCTCGATGGGTTCCTGGATCACCTACGGTCTGGGTTCTGAAAACCACGACCTCCCCGGATTCGTCACGATCTGTCCGACCCTTGGGCACGGAGGGGTGAACAACTATTCCTCCGCCTTCCTCCCCGCGGCGTACCACGGAACCTCCATCGGTCATGCGGGAGTGCGCTGTGCAAAGGCCCGATTCGAGCACATGACCTCGATGGGTGATTCCGCAATCCAGCGGGAGCAGCTTGACCTGCTCCGACAACTCAACGAGGAGGGCATGGCGCAGACGGGTCGCAATCCTGCGCTGGAAGGTCGGATCGAGACCTTCGAACTGGCGTTCCGGATGCAGGGAGTCGCTCCCGACGTCCTGGACATCTCCCGGGAAAGCGATGAAACCCAGCGCCTCTACGGTCTTGATGAGGAGGTCACTGAGAATTTCGGTCGCCAATGCCTGCTGGCCCGGCGGTTCAGTGAACGCGGAGTACGCTTCGTTCAGTGCACGCATTCCTACAAATGGGACCAGCACGGCAACCTCGAAGCCGACCATCGTTCCAATGCCGCGGAAGTGGATACCGGCATCGCCGCACTGATCACCGATCTCAAGCGGCGAGGCATGCTCGAGGACACTCTGGTGCTGTGGGGGGGTGAGTTCGGCCGGACGCCGGCCGCCCAGGGCGGCAACGGACGTGACCACAATCCTCATGGATTCACGATGTGGATGGCGGGCGGTGGGGTGAAGCCCGGTTTCTCCTACGGGGCAACCGATGAATACGGGTATTACGCCCAGGAGGATCGGGTCCACGTGCATGATCTGCACGCAACGATCCTTGCTCTGCTGGGGGTCGACCACGAGCGCCTGACCTATCGGAGTGCCGGTCGTGACTTCCGACTCACCGATGTGGCAGGTCGGGTGGTCGAGGAGATCTTTGCCTGAGTCGGCATCGAGTACGCTGTGCATCGATGACCGTCGACCGTGACCAGATCGAGTTGCGCCCCGGAGGACTGCTGCTGTCGATCACGATCCTGATCGTGCTCCTCGTTGCGCTCTTCTGGCATTTCCTGGTGGTCCAGTTTCAGTTTGTCGCCTTCCGTCCCGGGGACTGGGGGCACACGCTGTTGGTGCCCTTTGCCACGGTCTACCTGGCCTGGATCGACCGCGAGCGGTTGATGCGCCAGTCAGTCCGGGTCTCAGGCACCGGTTTCATCGTGGTGGGCATCGGAATCGGTCTCTACGGCCTGACGGTGCTGGGGCCCGGGTGGCTGCACCTGCACAATGCACGCTCCGTCGGAATCGCGGTCACCCTCTGCGGGATCGTGCTCACCCTCTGTGGCTGGTCGGTCTTGCGAGTGTTGTGGTTTCCCCTGTTGTACCTGTTCGTCTTCGGTCAATTCATTTCGCCGGTGGCGCTCGCTCCGGTGACCGATCGCCTTCAGGACGTTGCCACCGTTGGATCCCGGTTCATGTTCGAACTCCTGGGGTACGACACGGTTCGCACCGGAAACCTCCTGGTTCTGGAAACACCCACTCAGTCCAACGCGATCGACGTCGCCGAAGCGTGCTCTGGTATGCGGATGTTGATGGCGTTCATCGCCCTGGGAACCCTGATCGCCTGGTCCGGACTGCCCTTGCTCTGGCAGCGTTTTCTTCTGATCGCCCTGGCGGTGCCCATCGCCCTGGTGGTGAACATCTTCAGGATCACCATGCAGGGGGTCCTGGACTCCTACGACCCCGAGTTGACGATCGGTGCGGCGCACTCGTTTCTCAGCATGCTCTGGTTGTTCCCCGCGCTGCTCCTGTTTCTGTCCTGTCAGTGGTTCCTTGCGGGCTTTTCTCCGGAAGCTCCGGCAGATCCCTCGAGCGAGGCTTCCACTCCTGGAGGAATCCGCTGGTCACCCAGAGCTCCGGTGGCCCTGGGGGTGTTGCTCGGACTTTTGTTGCTCAGTGCGCTTTCGATCCATGGAGTCGCGGAGTACGCCGGGGTGCATTCGATCAAGAAGGCGGTCCCACTTCGCGAACCTCTGGAGACGGTTTCCCCCTCACTGGGTCCGTGGAAGCGAATCGGTTCGGATCGACTGTATTCCGATACCGTGGCTGATGTGCTTGGAACCACGACCTACCTGGATCGTGACTACTTCCTCGAGGACATCGGCGTACTCAACCTGCACGTCGCCCATTACACCGGGGGTCCTTCGAACCGACCCCATGTTCCGGAGCGCTGCTGGTCGGTGCACGGCCTCATCGAGACCAGTGCGCCGTTCATCGTGAACTACACGGATTTGCTGGACGAAATGCCTCTCGGCCGCCGCCGCAATCTGGTCACCGACGAGCCCTATCGGCTCATCGAATCCACTCATCCACGGACCGGCCTCCCACGGACTCTTCGGGTGCCCGTGGGTGAACTTGAACTGATGATCTCATTGTTCGTGGATCCCTCGGAACCGGGAGCACGACTGGCGGGCGCATACTTCTTCATCGCCAACGGGCAGATGACGCCGAGTGCGCGTGGGGTTCGATCTCTGTCCTACACGCTCGGAGTGGAGCATGCATTTTTCACCAAGGTCCAGTTGACGTTGGTGGCGGATGACCCGTATCTGTCGGAGGCGGAGTTTCTTGCGGCCTACGAACAGCTGCTGAGATCGATCATTCCCCCGTTGTTGCCGGAATTGCTTCGAGTGCTGCCGGACTGGTCTCAGTTTGAAGATCAGTCCGTATCCCAGCTGGACTCTGACTGAGTTCCTGCTCTTATTTTGTTTCAGATCTCCGGGAGTGATTTGACCAACCACAGATTCAGCAGTCGTGCCTGAACCGATCCGGTGGCAAGCACCCAGTCGTCGATCTCAAGCTCCACCTGGGCCAGTGTGCAGGTGGGCATCTCATGCATCCCGAGCCCCAGCACGTGGAGCAGATCTTCGGAACCGGGGTTGTGTCCCACCAGCAGCACCTGCTCTTCCCGCTGCGCTCGAGTGGAGATCAATTCCAGCATGGCGGTGGCGGATGCCAGGTAGAGGAGGTCCTGAAATTCGGTCTTCGGATGCATGCCTCCCGCCTGGGCAAGCAGAGAGAGGGTCTCGGTGGTTCGGACCGCACTCGAGCAGAGGGCCAGATCTGGTTCCAGACCCTGCTTTTTCATGAATTGGCCCATGGTGCCGGCCGCTTCACGTCCGCGTGCGTTCAGGGGTCGATCGTGGTCACTCAGGGTGCGGTCACCGTGATCGCTCTTGGCATGTCGAAGAATAAGTAGCTGCTTGCTCATTGATGAATGCCCCTCTTGATCCATGCACCATATCTCTTTCCGAAGTTTGGTGCCCGGGCTCTGCCCCCTGGTTCACTTGGTCTATGCTGCAGCCAATCAAGGAGCCCCAGACATGTTCAAGTCAATTTCCCTCATCGTGATCGCCACCCTCTTCAGCTTCGGCTGCGACAGTGCTCAGAAGCAGGATCAGACCGCTTCCGCCGTCAGTCCCGGTATGGTGAACGATGCGTGTCCAATTTCCTCCAGGCCGCTCAAGACAGGTTGCCCGACCAGCACCTGGGACGGGGTGACGCTCGGGTTCTGCTGCAACGGTTGCAAGAAGCGCTTCGACAGCATGGACGTCGCCCAGAAGAACGCGGAAGTTGAGAACCTCAAGGCTGGCAGGACCACCGTCGCCACCAACGGCATGGTGAACAACGTCTGCCCGATGACCTCCCGCAAGCTCGCCACCTCTTCCCCGACCAGCACCTGGGATGGTGTCACGCTCGGGTTCTGCTGCAACGGTTGCAAGAAGCGCTTCGACAGCATGGACGTCGCCCAGAAGAATGCAGAAATTGCGAAGGTCACCAGCGCAAGCTAGTTCCAGGTCGAACTGTACGATTCATGAACGCCCTCGTTCGGTTTGCCGAACGGGGGCGTGTTTTATGTCTTGAAGCATCCGGATCAGACCATCAATTCTCGGATGGGCTCCGCGCCTTCAACCCCCACGAGCTTCTGTTCGAGCCCGGCATGGAAGTACGTGAGCGCATTGGGATCCATTCCCAGCTGATGGAGAATCGTTGCATGGAGTCGGTTGACGTGGAATCGACCAATTTCAGGAACCGCCTTGTTGCCGAGTTCGTCGGTGCCGCCCACAGTCGTGCCGCCCTTGATCCCACCGCCTGCCATCCACATGGTGAATCCATAGGAGTTGTGATCACGACCCGTGCCTTCGCTGTATTCGGCGATCGGTTGCCGACCGAATTCTCCACCCCAGACCACCAGGGTTTCATCCAGCAGCCCACGCTGCTTGAGATCGGTCAGCAGACCCGCGATCGGCTTGTCGGTGTTGCCCGCGTGGAAGGCATGGTTCTTGACCAGATCACCGTGTGCGTCCCAGTTGTCGTCGTTGTGGGCACCACCCGAATACAGCTGCACGAATCGGACGCCACGCTCCACCAGTCGCCTCGCCAGCAGGCATTTGCGGCCGAAATCGTCGGTTCTCGGTTCCTCAATTCCGTAGAGCGCACGGGTGGAGGGGCTTTCCTTCGAAAGGTCGACCGCCTCCGGCGCGGTGGCCTGCATCCGGTAGGCCAGTTCATAGCTCTGGATTCGGGCTTCGAGATCAGGATTGCCGGGGTGCTGTTCCGCGTGTCGTTCGTTGAACATCCGAAGTCGGTCAAGCAGGTGCCTCTGGACCCGACGGCTGCGGCCCGCGGGATTCTCCAGATCCAGGATCGGTGCGCCACTCCCTCGCAGTACGGTGCCCGCGTAGGTTGCGGGCATGAACCCGCTCGACCAGTTCTTGGCGCCCGAGATCGGTCCGCCCTTCTCATCGAGCATCACCACGAAACCCGGGAGGTTTGAATTCTCGCTGCCCAGTCCGTAATTCGCCCAGGATCCGATTGCGGGAGCACCAGCAAGCAGCCGGCCGGAATTCATCATGAGCATCGCCGAACCGTGCAGCGGACTTTCCGCATACATCCCCTTGAGAAACGCGATGTCATCGACACACCCCGAAAGATGTGGGAAGAGTGAACTCACCCAGGCGCCCGAGTCTCCGTGGCGCTTGAACTTCCACTTGGGACCGATCACCCGGCCCAGATTTCGGTTTCCGCTTCGCCCCTTGGTCTCGACCTCGATGGTTTTCCCGTCGTGTTTGAAGAGTTCCGGCTTGTAGTCAAAGAGGTCCACATGCGACGGACCCCCGTACATGAACAGAAAGATCACGCTCTTGGCCTTTGCGGGAAACATCGGTGGGTTCGGCGCCAGAGGGTTGTAGGCACTGACTCCATCCGCGGCGGTCGCCTGTTGTCCCAGAAAACCATCCTGAGCCAGCAGCGAACCCAGTGCGACTCCGGTGAAGCCGGCTCCAGTTTGCCAGAGGAATTCACGGCGGGTTCGTCGGCAGAAGGTTCCGGCGGGATCGGGTTGTTCTTTGCTGGGTCTGGTCAAGGGTTCAATCCACGTGCATGAATTCATTGAGGTTGAGTGTGATCAGGCAGAAGGTCTCCAGGGCGCGCTCTCTCTGAAAGTCCTCTTCACGTTCGAGCAGTTCCATGAAGTCCCGGGCTTCGGCCACTTCCGCTTGCGTCGCTTCACGATTGGTACTCAGTTCGATCGCTCGGCTGACCTGGGCATCGAGGTTTCTCGGGTGTTCGTTCTGGATCCTCCGGGCCAGAGCGGCCGCTCGCTCATTGGCGAATTCGCTGTTGAGCAGGGTCAGGCACTGCGTGGGCTGGGTGGTGGCGTAGCGCTCGGGGCACGGACTGTCGGGATCCGCAAGGTCGAACACCGTGAGCAGCGGATCCAGGAGTGATCGTTTGGTGTGCAGATAGATCGATCGCCTGCCCACATCCTCCGCTGCCGTGACCGGCCAGACTTCGTTGGGTCGGGAGCTGGTCTCCAGGACGGATCTCGGCATCGGGGGTCGGACACTCGGACCGCCCATGGTGTCTCGAAGCTCTCCACTTACCGCAAGCATCGCATCCCGCAGCTCTTCGGCACTCAGTCGTCTCATTCGATGGCGCGACAGAAGTCGATTCTCCGGATCGATCTCCAGCACCTCGTCATCCGCGCTGCTCGACATGCGATAGGTACTTGAGCTCATCATCAGCCGGTGCATCGCCTTCATGCTGCGTTCCTGTTGCAGGAACTCACCGGCAAGCCAGTCAAGAAGTTCTGGGTGCGACGGCGGCAGTCCCAGTCGCCCGAAGTCATTCGTGGACGCAACGATGCCCACTCCGAAATGATGGTGCCAGATTCGATTCACCGCGGTCCGCAGCGCCAGTGCATTGCTCGGATCGTTGATCCACCTGGCCAGCGCAGTTCGTCTTCCCGAAGAGTCGCCGTGTATCGACGGAGTCACCGGTGGGACTGCTGCCAACTGGCGGACCACCTCCGGGACCCCGGGTTCAACGACCTCTTCTGGAGCGTGTACGCTTCCACGTCCGAGGATCCGGGTCTCCGGGGGATGACTTCCGGATTCGGTCAGGGCGAGCAGGCGTACCGTTTCTGCTCGAGGAATCGAGAGCCTCCGAAGTCGATCTCGATCGCCGAGGTAGGTGCTCTCTCCGCCCGCAATCCCCGTTGCGGTCTGGTTCGGATCCGGACTGACCTCGCAGGCCAGGGAAAGGATCTCGTCCGCATCCAGCGCCCGTTCAAAGAAACGGACTTCATCGATTGATCCCGCGAATGCTCGATGTCCGTTCCGCGACCGACCAATGTGCAGTGTCTCCTGTGCGTCCAGGGTCTCGCGATTTCCCATTCCCTCGTCCGCAAGGATTCCGTCGACGTGAAGTGCAAAGCGCCCCGTGGATCTTTCCCGAACCAGTGCAACGTGGTGCCAGGACCCGTCGTTGAATCCGGGAGGGGAGGAAACGAATTGTTCCGGGTCACCCAGACCCGCCGCCACCACTCCGTTGCCGATCATCGAGATGCCAAAGTCACGCACCACTCCGCTGATCTCACCATCCACCAGTCCCGACCCGAGAAACCAGCGGGGGTCCTGTTCGGATCCCGGTGCGACCGCCTCGGTTCTGAAGAACAGGGAGATCGTGAAATCATCTCCCACCGGACGTTCGATCACCACATGCTGATCGGGTTGGTCG
>NHEC01000018.1 GCA_002171655.1 Planctomycetes bacterium TMED75 | reverse complement strand
GGTCTGGTCGATGAAGGCGGGGACGTCTTCGAGCTTGCGCTCCATCGTCCAGCCGATCTTGTTGTCGGTGGGCAGATTGGTCTGAATCGCGAGGACGCTGAGGGATTCGCCCGTGTTGCCGGAGGTCCACAGGCGACCCGGCCAGACTGGAAGCACCACACCCGCCAGTACCAAGCCACATGCCCAGAGGAGAATCCGGGTGCGACGGGGCGCCTCCTTCGATCGAAGGCACCACACCTCCGCGATCAGACCGGACAAGGTTCCGGCCCAGATTCCGACCAACCAGCCACCGCCCCACCAGGCCAGCGAAGCGACGGGAAGCAGGTCGATCCACGGCTGGAAAAAGAGGTACCAGGGGTAGCCGTCGAGGAAGATCGAGGCTCGGAAGAAATCGAGTCCGGTCAGGACCACCGGCACCGTCAGCCAGAGTGGAAGACGCACGCCCCCACTGGACAGCAGGCGAATCAACCAGGCGCAGACCGTCGTGAAGCACGCGAGGTAGAGCGCCAACGGAATCACTCCCGCCACGCTGACCTCGATGATCCACCAGTGGAACCACACCCAGAGGATCGTGGAACAGACGAAGATCGGCAGCACCCAGTCGCGACGACGGGTCGCGGTCGTGGCGAGGACCGCCAGCGGAATCGGCGCCAGCAGGATCAACGGCCACCACCCGAAGGGTGGAAAACTGAAGGCGAACAGCAGCGCGAAGACGGCGGCAAGCACCCAGCCCCGGCGCATGCCGTGAGGCGGAGAAGCCGGTTCAGCTGTGGTCGAATCGGTCATTCGCGGTGCAGTCTCCACGCGGAATGCCGCGGTGCGGCGGTGCGGCGGTGCGGCGGACGCCTGATCACTTCCCGGCGTAGTCGATGATGCGACCGATCTCGTTGCGCAGTTCGTGTCGGTGGACGATGCGATCGACGAATCCCGATTCCAGGAGGAACTCCGAGGTCTGGAACCCGTCCGGAAGGTCCTGTCGAATCGTCTGCTTGATGACGCGCGGTCCGGCAAATCCGATCAGGGCTCGGGGTTCAGCGAGAATGACGTCACCGAGCATCGCGAAACTCGCCGTGACCCCGCCGAAGGTCGGATCGGAAAGCACGGAGATGAAGAGGCCGCCCTCCTCGTCGAATCGGGCCAGCGCGGCGGAGGTCTTGGCCATCTGCATCAGTGAGTAGCCGGACTCCTGCATGCGGGCACCGCCCGAACAGCTGACCACCACCAGCGGGAGGTCACGATCGGTGGCTTCCTCGATCGCACAGGCGAGCTTCTCCCCCACCACCGAGCCCATCGAGCCTCCGAGGAAATTGAAGTCCATCGCGGCGATGATCAGTTTTCGACCCTTGATGAATCCGGCACCGGTCTGGAGTCCGTCGTTCTGCCCGCTCTTGGCCTGGGCGGCATCGATTCGTTTCACGTAGGGCTTGAGGTCCGTGAACTCCAGAGGATCGCGGGGCGCCATCTCCTCGTTCATCGGTTCGAAGGTTCCGGGGTCGAGCATCTGGTCGACGCGGACCGGGCCGCTGACGCGCAGGTGGTGTTCGCACTTCGGGCAGACCCAGAGGTTGGCTTCGACCGCCTTGCGGAAGACCGTCTCCGCACAGACCGGACACTTCATCCACAGCCCTTCAGGGACCCCCTTCTTGTTCTGAGAAATGGTCTGGACGTCGTCCCAGGTTCTGGGCATGGTCTGATCTGGCACGAAACACCTCCTTGTGGACGCTGCCTGCGAGGGGAGAACCCCGGCCGTGAGCATAGCAGCTGACGTGTGATCAACCACTGGAAAGCGCGCGAATCCGATCCCTGAGCTCTTCGAGCAATGCTGGAACCAGGGCATACGGTTCCAGTCGAGGAGCGACTGACTCCAGTGCGTGGTAGGCCCCGGAATCGGCCCGATTGATGAGCACCCGCAGGCAACCGATCACCACGGGATGCGCCACGATGCCCAGACGCGCGGTCCGTCCCCGGACGAGCAACCGCTGGAACGCGCGAGCGGTGCGCAGAAAGACTTCGTTGAGGGCTTCACCTTCGGGGGGGAGCAGCGCGATCGGGTTTTCCGCCCACACTCGAGCCCGAGATGGAAAACGCTCCGTGGCCTGCTCTATCGTGAGCCCCTCGAACAGGCCGAGGTCGGGCGGCGAAAACGTCGTGAGGCGGCGACGCCGCACCTCGAGTCCCTTGGCAAGCAACCGCGCGGTCTCGAGTGAGGGTTCGTCGGTGGCGTGCCGGATCAGATCCAACTCGATCGACGCATCCAGACAAGCCTGCAGCCGCTCCCGACCGGTCGATGCGATGGGAAGATCGGTGTGACCTCGAATTCGTTGCTGCAGCTCCCAGTCCGTCTCGCAGGACCGGATCAGCCACAACTGCTTGATACGAAGTTCGCGCGTCATACCTGACAATGTCCGTGTGCACGACTCAGCCGCGAATAGCCGCGATGTCCGCGGCACGATCCGCGGATCCAAAGACACTGCTTGCCGAGACCAGAATGTCGTAGCCAGCCTCACGGCATGAAGGAGCGGTTTTCGGGGAAACGCCCCCGTCGGCTTCGATTCTCAGTCCATCACCGAAACGTTCGCGAAGTGCTCGAACTTTTTCAAGTACTTCAGGAATGAATGACTGCCCCGAATAGCCGGGGTGGACGCTCATGACCAGAGCAAGATCGAAATGCTCCAGATGGGGAAGCATCTGTTCCAGCGGAGTCTCGGGGTTGATGGCCAGTCCCGGAGAACACCCCAGAGCACGAATGCGCTGCGCAGTGGCCGCAGGGTCCTTGGTGACCTCCACATGAACCGTGAGGTGGTCGGCCCCAGCCTTCGCGAACGGCTCGATGAACGAATCAGGATCCTCCACCATGAGGTGAATGTCGAGTGGAACATCGGGAAAGTGCTTGCGCACGCAACTGCATACGGCCGGTCCCATCGAGAGATTCGGCACGAAATGACCGTCCATGATGTCAACGTGCAACAGATCCGCTCCGCCCTCGAGTACCGAACGACACTCCTCAGCCAGGCAACCAAAGTCAGCCGACAGGATCGAGGGGGCCACCAAGACCTGGGCGGGTGGTGCCTGAAAAAGACGTCGTCGATCTTCGATGGTCGAACTCATGGTGCGTCTCCGTGGGGATCGAGAAAAAAATTCGCTCGGGCATACAGGAACACACGACGAAAATGCGGGCATTTCCGTCGTGTGCATGGTCAGAATACTGCAAGAAACGGCCGCGTGCGCGACATCGATCAACGTCGCGGACGCCCGCCTCGGGAGCTTCCCTTTCGCCGGCTTTGTTCAGCCTTCCAGGCATCCAGGATTGCGCGCATCTCATCACGCTGATCACCGGAGGCGGCCATGTAGGCTTCGTACTGGAAGTTGATGGCCTGCGCCAAATCACCTTCCTTGTGACTCTTCAGGGCAAGTATCGAAAGATACTGGGGGTTGTCTTCCCCGAGTGACTGACCCAGGGCGGCCAGGGCCTGGTCCTTGAGTTGTGGATCGGCCTTGGCAAGTTCCGGATCGGTGATGAGGTTGTACACCACGTCCTGAAGAACATCGGGCTTCCCGGAATACGTCTCCGTGATCTGCAGAATCATGTAGTCGTTGGCCGCCTTGGGATCTTCCTGCTCATTCAGATAGATCTTGTACTTGGTGAAGATGTCGTCTGAGAAGACCCAGGAATCCATCTCCATCAGACGGTCGATCTGACGGTGCGCCATGCGCCAGTCCCGAGCCTTCATCGCCTTGTCGAGGTTTGCAACGATCGGCTTGGCTTGCGCTTCGAGGACGGGGTCGTACTTGCCCGAGGTGCAGTTCTTGATCGCACGAGCGAAGCCGGGTTCCATGGGGTGGCCGATGAAGACCACCCGGCCGCTGGGTCCGACCACGAAGGCGGCGGGAATCCCCTTCATGCCGGCGGCCTTCATGTACGCCTTGTCGAAGCCGCCGGAGGTGTCGCTGATCACGGAGTAACTCATGCCTGCGCCCTTGCGAGCCACGAAAGGCGACACGATGTCCGGAGTTTCATCACTGATGCCCCAGACATGCAGGCCTTGAGACTTGTAGGTCTTGTAGAGCCGGTTGATGTGCGGGATCGACTTTCGACACGGAGGACACCAGGTGGCCCAGAATTCGATGACGTACGTCTGGCCCTGTTTGAACGAAGTCACCTGAGGACCGGAAATCAGCTTCACATCCGTGCCGAGCTGTGGAAACGGCGCCCGATCACCAACGCTCAGGGTGTCTTTCTGAGCTTGGGCGTCCGCATGCAAAAGAGCGAAGGTGGCCAAGAAGGCAAGGAGCGCGTGGCTCTGAAATCGAGCGAGTGATCGAGTCATCATGAGGAGAATTCCTTATCAAGGACGACGAATGGCCGAAGTGATCCAACGCCGAAGGTCGAGGCCTGCTGTATGACTATACCGGGTTCGAGGGGCTGAATCACGCCTGTTCCAGTGGCTGGAGACCAATCAGGTCCCCACCTTCAAGCAATTTGAGGCTGGCCCCACCACCGGTGGAGACATGACTCATTCGCGAGCTGACCCCCGCCAGTTCCACCGCCGCGGCGGTATCTCCTCCACCCACCACGGTAATACCGCCGGATTCGGTGCAGGAGGCCATGGCCACCGCGAGCTGTCGGGTGCCTACGTCGAACGGTGGAGTCTCGAAAGCCCCCAGGGGACCGTTCCAGACGACCTTCTTGGCATGGCGCACGACGTCGGTGAAACGAGCCGTGGTCGCCGGACCGATGTCCAGTCCCATCCAGCCGTTTGGAACCTCACCCTGCGAGACCATGACCGGACTTTCATGCGAAAGCTCTCGGCCACAGACGTGGTCAATCGGGAGGACCAGATCAGTCGAACTGGAATCGACCAGGTGGATGATCTCTTCGGCCTGTGAGAGCTTGTCGTGCTCGACGAGACTCGAACCGATGTTGGTGCCCATGACCTGCATGATCGTGTAGGCCATCGCGCCGCCCACCAGCAACGAGTCGACCTTTCCGATCAGGTTCTTCAAGGCGCCAATCTTGTGGGAAACCTTGGCGCCACCGATCACGGCGACAAACGGATGCTCCGGTGCATTGAGTGCTTCACGCAGGTAGCGAATCTCCTCGGAGACGAGCAGGCCGGCGACGCGCGGATCCTCCTGCATGCCCATCGGGGTGCCATAGACTGAAGCGTGCGCTCGATGACAGGCGCCAAAGGCATCGTTGCAGTAGATGTCTCCGTAGGCGGCCAGCTTCGAGGCAAAGGTGGCATCGTCTTCCATCTCACCAACGTGAAAACGCAAATTCTCCAGCAGAACAATCTGGCCGTCCTTGAGGGAAGCCACCGCCTCGGCGGCCTGAGCGTCGATACAGTCCTCGCTGGGGAAGAACACGCCATCGGGGGCAGAATCACCCAGCAGGCTGGCGAGTTCAGTCGCGATCGGCTTCAGGGAGAACTTGCTGACATAGCCGCTGCCATCGGGACGGCCGAGGTGCGACATCAACACCAACCGCCCGCCCCGGGCGATGACCGATCGAATCGAAGGAAGAGCTTGCTTGATGCGGAAGGAATCCGCCACCGTGTTGCTGGGCGACATGGGGACATTGAAGTCCACGCGCATCAGTACACACTTGCCGTTCACATCGATATCTTCAATAGTCTTGAATGCCATCTTGCTTCGCGAAGCCTCCGAAAGAGCGATGAGGTGGTGGAGAACAGGCCTGACATCAACCGAGTCAAGCCGAATGGGCATGATACACGGCAACCCCCCCGCTCGGACCGGGCAGGCAGGCAGAGAAACAATTGACCAACGAGTCCAAGCCCATCCTAGTCCTGGTTGGCCCCACCGCATCGGGCAAGACGGCGCTGTCGGTCCAACTTGCCTCCGGACTACCGACGGGAGGTGAATGCATCAGCGCAGACTCGATGCAGGTCTATCAGGGCATGGACATCGGGACCGCCACCCCGACAGAAGAGGAACGAGCAGGGATCCCCCACCACCTGCTGGATGTCGCAGATCCCCATGACACGGGATTCACGGTCCATGACTGGTTGAAAGCAGCGGAAACCGCGATCGCTGAGATCCACCGAAGAGGTTCACTGCCGATCGTGGTCGGTGGGACAAATCTCTACTTGCGAGGACTGCTCGAGGGTGTGTTCGAAGGCCAATCGATCCCCGCAGAGATCCGATCGGCCCTGGAAGCGCTCCCCACCGAAGCACTGCGCCAGCGGCTGGTGAAGTTGGATCCCGTCTCCGCGCAACGCATCCATGCCAATGATCGGCGAAGAACGATTCGAGCACTCGAGGTCATGGAAGCAACCGGCAGTCCGATCTCCAGTCAGCAGACCCAATGGGCTGACGCCATCATGCAGCCCCGCCGTCCGGCCCTCATCGTCTGCCTCGATTGGCACCCCTCGGAACTGAACCAACGGATCAATCGTCGGGTTGGTCTGATGATGGAGCAGGGTTTTCTCGAAGAAGTACAGCGATTGAGAGCCAGTGGCCCTTTGGGACGTCAGGCAACCGAAGCAGTTGGCTACAAGGAACTTGCAGGCTATCTGGACGGATCATGCAAACTCAGTGAGGCAATCGAGCAAATCAAGATTCGCTCACGTCGCTACGGAAAGCAGCAGAGAACCTGGATTCGCCGTTTCCATGCGATCCCAGGGGTTTTCAGGGTGGCCTGCAGCGAAAAAAATGATCCTGCGGAGGTCGTCCAACAGATTGTGGCCCGTCTCGAGGAACCCAGCAACTCGCCCGGACGCCCGATAATCTGAAGGCACGCGGCTGAAAAATGGATCATGAGCGCAGGCCCATCGGGACGAGAAGAAAGCTGCGACTTGACGAACACCCCGGGTCCTTCTTTATAGTTCCCCGCCAAGCCTTGATTCAAGACCACACATTTGGACAGCACCCCCCACAGCACGATGGCCACCAAGAAGACCAGCTCAAAGACCACCGCCAAGAAGGCAGCCAAGAAGACGGCCAAGAAGGCGACCAAGAAGGCGACCAAGAAGGCGACCAAGAAGTCGACTCGGAAATCACCGGGTGCGCACAATGCGCAGGGAAAGCAACTGGTCATCGTGGAAAGCCCCGCCAAGGCCAAGACGATCAACAAGTACCTGGGCTCGGAATACATCGTCACCGCGTCGGTCGGCCACGTGCGTGATCTACCAAAGAAGGCTCCGAAGGGAGTCAAACAGCCGGTTCCGGGAGTCGACCTCGAAAAGAACTTCGAACCAAGCTACGAGATCCTCACCGACAAGAAGAAGACGGTTACGGAACTGAAGAAACTCGCCAAACAGGCCGAGACGATCTGGTTCGCGACCGACCTTGACCGCGAAGGTGAGGCGATTGCGTGGCACCTGGCGCACATCGTCGGGGTCGAACCCTCCAAGGCAAAGCGTGTCATGTTCAACGCGATCACCCGCAAGGAGATCCAACGCGCCTTTGAAAGCCCGCTTCCGATCGATGAATACAAGGTCAATGCGCAACAGGCCCGACGAATTCTCGATCGAATCGTCGGGTACCAGGCTTCTCCGCTGCTGTGGAAGAAGGTCGCACGCGGGCTCAGCGCAGGTCGTGTCCAGTCCGTAGCGGTGCGACTGGTGGTCGAACGTGAACGCGAGATCGATGCGTTCATTCCCGATGAATCCTGGAGCGTCGACGTTCGACTGGCGCTTGATCCCGAACAGCGTGAAAAACTTGCCGCACTGTGGCCGGATTTCCTGGCCCGTCGCGACAGCAAGAACAAGGGCCCGACCCTCAAGATGCAGAATGCCTGGATGGCCGAGCATGGCGGACTCAAGACCGAGCTGGTCGAACTTGACGGCACCAAATTCACCCTCGGGTGTACCGCAGAAAACCCACAGGACCTCTCACCCGCCATCACCAAGGTGGCCGAAGCCGTGGGCATGCAGAACACCTCGATCGAGACCGAGGAGAATCCCAGCGGCAAGGGACCTGCACGCTTCAACCGAAGCTTGACGGGAACCCTTGACGCGAAGACGCGCTACAAGGTCACCTCCATCGAGACCAAGCGAACCAGTTCTCGCCCGTACGCGCCGTTCATCACCTCGACTCTGCAGCAGAACGCCGCCAACCGGTTGAGCTTTGCCACCGACCGCACCATGCGGCTCGCCCAAGGCCTGTACGAAGGCATCGAGATCAAGGGTGAAGGCCAGGTGGGTCTCATCACCTACATGCGAACCGACTCCACGCACCTTTCGGGTGAAGCGATCAACATGGCCCGCAGCTACGTCAAGGGCACCTTCGGTGAAGACTACCTGCCGGAAAAACCAAATTTCTTCGGCTCCTCGAACAAAAAGGCGCAGGAGGCCCACGAAGCGATTCGCCCCACCGACGCGGCCCGAACCCCCGACTCACTCCGAGGCGCCCTCAAGGAAGACCAGTACAAGCTCTACAAACTGATCTGGGAACGCTTTGTTTCCTCGCAGATGACCCCCGCGAAATTCGATGCCACCAGCGTCCTCTTCACGCGGTCCGACCAGCCCACCGGGGCGGTGCTCAAGGCAAACGGCCGAGTGCTGGTCTTCGACGGATTCATGCGCGTGGCGGGGATCGCCACCGCCAGCGAAGAACAGACGCTGCCAGCCCTCACCGAAGGGGACCTCAGTGCGCCCTTCGCGATCGAACCAAAGCAGAAATTCACCAACCCTCCGCCCCGCTACAACGAAGGCTCGCTGGTGAAGAAGCTCGAAGAGGAAGGCATCGGCCGGCCTTCGACCTACGCTTCGATCATTCGCGTGATCCAGGATCGAGGCTACGTCGAACAGGTCGAACGTCGTTTCCACGCAAGCGCACTCGGGGAAGTGGTCACCGACATGCTCATCGAAGCGTTCCCGGTCCTGATGCAGGTCTCCTACACCAAGGACCTTGAAGAACGACTGGACCTCATCGAAAGCGACCACCGGGACTGGCGTTCCATGCTGGGAGACTTCTACGGTCGCTTTTCCACATCGCTGGAACACGCACATGAGCACCTCATGCACGCCCGGGCGGTCACCCGGCCCGCACCGTTCGCCTGCCCCGAATGCGGATCGACCACCAGCTACCGATTCGGAAAGAACGGACGCTTCCTCTCCTGCAGCGCGTATCCCGAGTGCGATTACGCCGCACCGGTGGACCGCGAAGGACGTCCCCTGCTCCCCGAACAGGTGGACATCAAATGCCCGGAGGACGGCGCACAGATGATCAGGCGAACCGGACGGTTTGGCCCGTTCATCGCAAGTCCCAACTACCCCGACACGAAGTTTGTTCTGAACATCGACAAGAAGGGTGGGCTCAAACTGCCCTCGCCTCCTCCCTACGAGACGGAACTGGTCTGCCCCAAGTGCGAGGAACGACCGATGTACCTGCGCGAGGGCGCTCGCGGGCCATGGCTTGGCTGCAGCGGATTCCCCAAGTGCCGAGGGCGCATGGGCTGGGCGAAGCTGGAAGAGGATGAACGCAAGACCCTCGAACTGGCGCTCAAGAACCACCTGAAGAAGCACCCCATGCCGGTGATCACCCGCATGGACGGAACCGAGATCGAGGCCGGCACCCCCACCAGCGACTTGCTGGTACCGGGAGGCGTTGCGGAACTGGCGCTGCATCCCAACCCCGACAGTGCCGAAGACACGGCGTCCGCCGCCGGCTAGACGGCCTCAATCAAAGGGCTCAATTCGAATCATCGGGCACCGCGGGGCGACTCCACTCGATGTTGTTCATCCCCAGCGTGGTTCCGGTCGACATGGCCAGCGAGACCATCGCCTGCTGATAGTCACCCGCGGCGGCAATGGTGCCGAGCCTGGACTCACCGTACTGTTCCAGCGCATCGGCAACGTCACCCGCGGTTTGCTGACCGAGCAAGAACAGATCCTGAGTGCCCTTCCACGCGTTTCGGTAGGCGATCTCCGCCTGGTGACTCACCCGCAGCTGCCTGGCCGATGACTCCAACGAAGTCAGGGCGCTCAACACATCCTGGCGTATGGTGAGTCGTTGCTGACTGGTGTCGGCGATGTCTCCCAGGCGCTGGAGCAGGGCCGCACGGTAGGCGGATATCGCGGTGTTGTTCCCGATCGGCATGGACGCGGACAACCGCAGACTCCAGGGAATCGCCTGTTGTCCGTTGAACATGTCCTCCACCGCACGACCAACTCCGAAATCCGTGATGCCGATCGCACCCAGTTCAGCACCAAAGGCGACGTCGGGCAGAAGCGTGTTCTTCGCAACCTGGATCTCGAGGGTGTCCGCGGCAACCTGCAATTCGAGTTGAAGCAGATCCATCCGATGGGCCATCGCGTACTTGATCGCCCGACTGGAATCGGCGACGAACGGTTTGAAACTCGGCTGCTCGGAGGGCAGGATCAGACTCGCTCCGTTGAGCGCGAGTTCCGGATCGTTCATGAGCACCTGCAATCCAAGCGAGGCAGTCACGTACAGCTCTTCATGGTGGATCACCCAGCTCGCCTGGGTCAGGACGCTGGCTTGTGCCTGACGCACGTCCACGATGGTCGCCTGCTGAGCCGCGTAGAGTTCCTTGGTGGTCTCGAACTGATACTTGGCATCTTCATAGACCTCGAAGGCGCTCTGGAACTGCTCAAAAGCGACCCAGGTGGTCCAGTACGCCTGCTCTGCTTCGGCCAGCGTGTTGATGATCTGCAGGGTGACTCCGGCGGCCGCCTGGCGAGAGCTGTAGTCGGCAAGAACGATCGGCGCCAGCGCGACAGTCGACCCGGCACCCTGAAGCAAGGGCTGGGTGAAGGAAAAGCTGAACTCCGCCTGCTGACCGGAGACCTCCTGCGATGAGGAGGGAGCAATCGTGCTGACGTCCTGGGCCACCTGCTGATAGTTGTAGACATTCATCTCGATCTCGAGTTCGCCACCGGTCGCCAGCGGCACCTGAAGCCCCGGGCTGGCACTGAAGGAATCAGTCCGAATGCTGCCGGTCGGATCGACCAGAGAGGTCGCGCCTTCCACGGACTGTCCGTAGTAGAAATCCACTGAGAACGTGGCATCAAACGCACCGAGCTCTTCACCGATCTGTTCGTACTCCACCCCGGCCTGATAGCGATCCACGAGGATTCCGAGGTTGTTCTGCAGGACCGAATCACGAACCCGGCTCAGACCGACGGGGACCTCACTGACCGATTGCGCTCTGACCAGCAGAGGCGGAATCTCGAAGTCCGACTGCAGGGGGACCGTCGGAGTCTGAAATTCCGAGAGAGGAACCGGCTTGGAGAGCAGTTGGTAGTCGTCTATCGAATCAGCTTCCTGGATCCGATCGAGCTCGGACTGGCTCAGGAGCGGATACGGCTTTGCATAGTCTGAAGCACACCCCGTGAGCAGTGCATGCAACAGAAAGGGGGCGACCAGGAGGGTGATCCGACGGATCATCGGGTCACCCCGAGTTCCGAGAGGTCCTCTTGGGTGAGCTGCTCTCGCGCCATGGAGGCAAATCCACCGTCGAGATTCAACAGATCTGTGAATGAGCCGGATTCCAGGATGCGGCCTTGATCCATGTAGTTGATGTGCTCCACCGTGCGCAGAGCCGACAGCCGCTGGGTGATGAGCAGAAGCGTGATGTCTCGGGTTCGCATCGCCTTGATCAGCAACCTCTGTGAGTTGGTTTCCAGAGAGGAAAGCGACTGATCAAGAAGCAGCAAGTGAGGCGACTTGCCCAGAGCGGCGCCGATGGCGAGTCGCTGCTGCTGTCCCCCCGAAAGACTGGAGGGGCCGAGCGTGGTCGCCAGGCCCATGTTGAAGTCCTTGAAATCGTCCTTCAAGCCGACTTCACCGAGTAGATTCCAGATCTCATCATCGGAATGAAGCCCGGAAGGACTGATGAGCTGACGAATCGAGGCCGGGGAAATCGACTGCTGCTGACCGACCACACCGAGGTGGCGCCTCAGCGAACGGGGGTCAAGCGTCGCGGCTTCCGCACCATCGAAGGTGATGGTCCCGGAATCCTCCTTCAATATACGCAGGAAAAGACGGACCAGAGTCGTCTTGCCACAGCCACTGGGGCCCACCAGCACGTTGACCTGATTGGGAAAGATCTCGAGGTCCAATCCATCAATGATCGGTCGCCCACCACCCGGTGCGCTGTAGATGAGGTCCCGTACGACCACATGACCATGGATCCGGCCCGGATCCTTCAGACCGATCGTGGATTCCGGAACGGCTTGCAGAATCGGCTTGATTCGATGGTACACGGCCGCCGCGGAGAACAAGGGGAACAGGGATCGACCCAGGGCGATCATCCCCACGAGCAGCGCGGAGAATGCGGCGAAGAAACCGAGAAATGCACCGACCGAAAGTTCATCTCGAAGAAAGGCGAAGTACATGAGGTAGAAAACCGCCATGGAGAGAACGGGCATGCCGACTTCTGCGGAGCTGTTGAGGTTGGAGAGGTAACCGATCTTGTAGACCGCGCGTTGCTGGCCGGCGAAGTACTTGAGGTACCGACTGAGAAACTGGGACTCGGATCCGTTCAGCCGGATGGTCTCGATGGACTCCAGTCCCAGGATGTTGAGTCCGTACGCGTTCCCGGTCATGTCCATTCGGCTCTTGTAGTACCGGACCGAAATATACGCGTTGACCAGGTAGTAGCCGATGTACACCGACAGAACCACCAGACTGGCCCACAACAGGGTCGTGCTGAAGTAGGCGATGGCGAAGAGGTACATCAGGGTGAACAAGCCCGCAACCAGCGAGTGGGCCACCGCCTTGGACATCGCCCACCTCAGGTGTTCGATGCTGACGAGCCTCTGCACCAGATCACCCGCGGAGTGCTGCTCGAAGAACTGCAGGGGCAACCGGGCAATCCGGGTGACCAGGGCGGCGGTCACCCGTACGCTCAGTATCCCCTCTATGCGGATGAGTGAGAACATGGCGACCATGTAGAAGGAGATCGATGTGAGCAGCGCCAGCGTGAGGCCGATGCAGATCAGCAACAAGGACTCGATGTTGTTGTCGGGGATCGTGGTGCCGACCACGTAACCGGTCGCAAAGGGCACGAAGAGCTGAAGCATCGAGCCGATGAATCCCAGAATGAGCACCACCGACAGATTCCAGAGCACCTTGTCCTTCACGAGCAACCAGAGATCACGTCCGGTCAGGGGGTGATCGGGGAAAGACGGGTAGAAGGCGACCAGACAGGGCGACAATTCCCTTGCCAGGGCCGAATCAACCTTGCGCTCGACCTCTGAACCATCCTGGTCCACGTAACGAGCCCGGTATCCAGAAATCTTGCCGCGTTGCAACACGACCGGAATTCGTTCACTTCCCCAGATCGCAAGCATCGGACCGGCATGTCGCCGATGCCATTTCACGGGCGCTTCGATGAATCGGTAGAAGCAACCGGATTGCTCGGTGATCGACCTGAGCACCTCCTCCTCAGAGGTGATTCCTTCGGGAACGGTGAATTCCTTGGGAGTCGTGAGCCCGTCGGCCTCCATCACTTCCCTGGCGGCATTGACCAGTTCACTCCTGGATCGTTCGATACCGGGAGACAGTCCCCGCTTTGCGACGGTGGTGAAGGATCCGATCGCTTCGCGCAGAACCTCTCGTTCGAAACTGATCTTCTCCCAGTACGCATCACGATGCTTCCGGTCCGTGGAGACGATCGCCTGATGAGCCAGATGATCGATGAATGCACCAAGGCATGCGGTCGGCGATGTGCCGGAAGGAAGGCGGTCAACGAGTTGTGCGGGTGCAATCGCCCGAACCGAAGTTTTCTGATCAACCGAGATCACACAGTGACCGGGCAGCACTCCCATCGAGTACGTATCGGAAGAGACCTCGGTCGGGGAGACCTGCGCGGACATGTCCAATCGCGCGCGCACCGGAGCGTCAACCAGCCAGATCATTCCCTGGGGAGCGCCAAGCAGCACGGTCCGTCCGGATTCGATCACCTGAGGGCGCTCAGGATCCGAGGGATCCGCCCGGATGAGCGGAGCCGACTGATCGGAGAAATGAGAAGTCAACTGGGCCAGTCCCTCCGCCACAATCTCGGCGAGCTCGTCGGGACCGAGTTCATCGAGGCGCTCAACGATGTACTCCGCATCATCACTCCACTCGACCTGGAATTCGAGATCGGATCCAGACGACACACCCAGAAGAACCTGACCGGTTTCGCAGAGCAGGAGCGGTTCCCAGGTCCCGGGTTGATCCGATTTCATTCGGGCGAGAAGCCGAGCGGTGCCGGCAAGAATCAGCCAGCAGGATTCTGGATCCGGATCAGAAAGCAACTTCTTGGAGGGACGAACCGAGCGCTCAGCGTCACGGTCGACGAGTTGCTGGATCGCATCGGAGAAATGTGTGCGGCCGCTCTGATTCACTGCGCACTCACCAGCTTTGCGTAGGAACCATTCAATGCCATGAGTTCGTCATGTGAACCGCGCTCGAGCACTTCGCCCTTTTCCAGAACGATGATCTCATCGGCGTCTCGTACGGTGCTCAGTCGATGAGCCATGATCAGGCAGGTGCAGCCTCGGCCACGGATATTCTCGTCGATCTTCCGCTCGGTCATGCTGTCCAGAGTGCTCGTGGCCTCATCCATGATCATGATGGCCGGATTGGAAGCCAGAGCTCGGGCAATCTCCATCTGCTGCCGTTGTCCACAAGAGAAGTTGGCCCCGCCCGGCAGCACTTCGGTGTGGATCCCCGCCGACCTTCGGGAAAGAGTGTCGAACAGGAGAGCGTCCTTCGTTGCCCTGCGCACCGACTGCTCTGAAATGGAACTGCAGTACATGGTGATGTTTTCGTTGACGGTGCCTTCGAAGAGTCGCACCGACTGATTCACGCGAGCGATGTTCGTCGTCAATTTGATGTGACCGTAGGTTTCAATCGGTTTGCCGTCGAGCAGCACTTCCCCGGACCATGGAGGATACAACCCCGCCACGAGGTTGCCGACCGTGCTTTTACCCGCGCCCGAGACCCCCACCAGCGCGACGCGGCCACCCGGACGAACCTTGAGGCTCAGATCCTTGAAGAGCGGATCGAGCGCACGCGCGTAGCCGAAGGTGACATTGCGCAGTTCGATCTCGCCACGAAGCCGAGCGGATGAATTCGAATCCTCCGAAGAACCCTGCTCGATGCTGCTCAGATCATTCCAGAAGCGCGGGGCGATTCGATGCGCCCAGACGTCATCGAGACGCATCAGGTAGGCCTTGAGCACCTGCAGCGACTGCCCGAGCGCGACCATCGAGGCCAGTGGCGCGAGCATCAGTGCACCCAGAGTCTGAAGGGCGACCAGCCCACCGAAGGTCAGCTCACCGACAATGACCTGATACCCACCGAAACCCAGAATGACCACATTGATGAGGAAGCCCTGGATGAAGGTGGACAAGGAACGAATGTATCTGGTCTGCACGGCGAGATTCTGCCGAAACGTGGCGGTCTGCACCTGCAGGGTCGACCAGGCCTTGACCCAGTCCTGCTCCGAGGCACCCACCTTGAAGAGTTCCATCGCGCTCAAGCCATAGACGAGTTTTCCCTGTTGAAGGCCGTTGATCTGAGACATCCGCTTGCTCTCGTTGGAGCGGGTGGTGTTGAAGAACTTGAGGACCACTGCGTTGAGGAGGGCGACACCGACCACCAGCAATGCGAGCTTCCAGCTGTAGATCGCCATGAAGAGGGCATAGAAGATCGAAGAGATTCCGCCAATGATCGCGAGTCCGAGATTCCTGGTGAGAACGACCGCCACGTTCATGTTCAGACTGACTCGATTATTCAACTCTCCAGGAAGCTGCTGGTGGTGAAAGCTCATGGGAAGCAGATAGAGGTGCCTGATGAACAGAGCCGCCTGTTCGCACGTGAACCGAAATTGAACTCGGAGCAGCGAGTTGTATTGAAGCCAGGTGAGCCCGATCAAGAGCGTGCAGCAGATGAGCATGCACACCACGAGTGGAATGATCCAGAAAGTGAACCCCCGAACCAGGACGTAGTTGACGAAGACCGTGCTGAAGACCGCGGTCATGAATCCCGGCACCACTGCCAGGAGGCCGGCGAACAACGAGAACAGCAGAGACAGTCGGTACCCCCGAAGACGGTAGTTCAGCGCGACCAGGATGTTCGGTTTCACCCCCCCCTTGGTGAATTCCGAACCCGGCTCGAGGACCAGCACCTGATTTTGGAACCCCTCTTCGAATTCCTTCGGTTCGATCCAGCGGGGCCCGTATGCAGGATCGTTGACACGCATCTTGCTCCCCGAACGCCCTTCGTAGACCAGGAAGGTGCCTGCCTTCCAGAGCAGGATCACAGGCCCATTCAACTGGTCGAGCGACTTGAGGTCGGTGACTTCACGGGATTCACCCTCCAGTCCGTAGAGGCCACCAACCGTTTTGAGCAGGTCCAGACTGGCACCGGAGCGCCCCGCGTCGCAATCGGCGGTCAGCTGCCCCAGAGATTCCCAGCGCCCGTGGTAGGCCAGGACCATGGAGAGCGCCGCTGCCGGCCCTTCAACCTCGGACAGCTGCAGGATGGAAGGGGTGTTGTACACCGATCAGGACTCCCACTGGAACGCGCTCATTGCGAACCTGGTCCACGGCCGGGGTCACGGCCGAAAAGGTAGTCTTTGATCAGTGGACTGATGAGTTCGATCGGCGCGATCCGATCGTAGATCACACGAACCTGGGTCGGTGTTCCCGGAAGCAGTGGCTCGGGAAAGCCTTTCCGGCTGGTCCAGCGGTACCCGGTGGGAGTGGACGGATCGAGCTGCAACTCGATGTCGACCAGCAAGCCGTCCGGCTGCTGGGCCACCATGCGGTCCACCAGCGCGGAATCACCGAACTGCATCATCAGATCCGAACGAGTGGCGGGATATGAGGAGACCGATTGAATCCTACCCAGCACGTATCCGTACTCGTTGTAGTAGGTCACTTCCGGCATCAACTGGCAGAGCATGCCCTGTTCGATGCGCTTGCCCATTCGCGCCGGGACGTAGGCAAGACAATGAAGCGGCTTCTCCGGGGATGATCCGACCTCGATTCGAAGCATCTGCTCCCCGGAAGTGATGTACTCCTGGACCTCGACATCGACGGCAACCACCAACCCGTCCACCGGGCTGTAGATGTTGTTCTTCTGTTCACGTCTTGCCAGAAGGACCCCCAGTTGCGCATCAGTCTTTGAAATCGCTTCGAGACGACTGGCAATGGCGGCGTCGAAGGACTGACGAGCCGACGCGGACGCGAGTTCCGAATCCGCGATAGCCGCCTTGGCGGAAAAGATGTTCTCTTCTAGCTGAAGCACCTCGGACTTGGTCTTCAGATACGCCTGAAGGGTGACCAGGCCCCGGTCCAAGAGCTCCTTCTGGTACTCCATCTGCTTGGCGTAGGACTCGATCAGTTGCGTGCTGATTTCGATCGCCGCTTCCTGCTCCTGAATGGAGCGCGCGACTGCATCAAGCACTCGCTCAAGCTCCTGGATGTCCGACTGAGTCAGTCGTGCATTCTCCTCGACCTGCAGGTCATAGACACTTCGCTGCCCCCGAATCTCCGCATCGAGTTCGGTGGGATCGAGTTCGACGAGCAGGTCTCCCCGGGTGATCGAATCACCAGGAGTCACGTTCAACTGAACCACCCGGGCGGAAGCCGAAGAGGTCACGGAATACAACTTGGCTCTTCCGATGAGCATGCCGTCACCCTGAACCACTTCAACGATCTGGCCGGCGAAGACCCAGATGCTCAAAGCGATGATCAGGAGAAGAAAGAACCCCAGGGCGATCCAGCCTCGAATGCTCGTCACCACGAAGACTTGCGACCGATCGCCTCCGATGCTTTTGAGCAGCGAGGACGCTTCGGCACTGGCAATATGGGAAGTGGGATCCCAGGCTGATTCTCTCGTGGATAAGCCACCGTCGCTCGAAGTGTCTCCGGAATTGGAACTCGGTGTCTTGTCCGACATGCAGATCATCTTTCAATCTATGAGGAGCTTGATCACCCAAATTACCAGATTCAACTGCTGGAATGTCCTCATCCCAAAGCCCAATCTTCCCCGAAAGGAACCCTTCATCAGCCAGGGAGCCTGAATGCAGAGCGCTCCGCCTCCTTCACCATCACTGATGATGAAGGAAGCGGAGCGGCATTCGATCTCAGGAGAGGCGGCCTCAGCCACGCGTGGCGCGCATCGACTCCACTTCTTCCTTGTTGGGATAGAAAAGCAGGAGCAGCACGAAGCACGCAGCAGCGGCGTACATGGGCACGGTGAAGAGACCGGCGAAATCAATCTGATCCCCTTCCGTGGCCCAGGTTGCAACTCCGCTCGCGAGATAGCTCCCGACAATCACGCCGATGCCGATGATCACGAGGTTGAAGAGATTCTGGGCACTGGCGCGTACGTCCTTGGTTGATTCCTCGTCAACGATCATGAAGGCCACGAAGATGAAGCAACCGAAGCAGAGTCCGTGCAGTCCGATTCCTGTGATCAGCAACGCAAGCGGACCGGCACCCTGATCAAGTCCCATGTCGGCCGCGAGGACGAAGAGCAGCATGCGGGCGAAGTAGGCCGCGGTCCCGATGAGCAGGAACCACTTGCGGCTGATCTTCTTGGCGAAGATCGGAATCAATGCCAGAACCAGGATCTCGGTCAACTGGCCGATCGTCATCATGCCTCCCCCACCGACCCCGAAGACGGTGTTGAAGAAACCCGCGATCGAGTCATCACCGGACTGCCTCTGGAATTCTCCGATGAAACCCGAGGTGTGCACGAAGTAGAACTGATGAATGCAGGAGATCGGAACCGCGATCATGAACAGCGTGACCAGGGGTGCCATGCGAATTTCCTTGATCGCCCCCCAGGTGGCGAACTCCTGCTTGCCCTTGGTGGGCGGCGTCGCCGGAAGCGTGAAGCAGTAGAAGCCGAGCACCAGACCGAGGATCCCACTGAGTACGAAGGCGCTTGCCATGGCCGCATCCTGCGAGGCCTGGACCTCCGCTTCCGGAACCCCCGTGGGCGTCGCTGAGTAGAGGATCCACTGGCCGATCCCAATGCCGACCACGATCCAGCCGACGGTGCCCCAGACCCGCACCAAGCCGAATTCCTTGTCTCGATCCTTGAGGTGGTGGAACGAAAGTGAGTTGGTGACGGCGAGCGTCGGGGAATAGATCAAGGAATACAGAAGACTGAAGACGAGGAACCCGGAATAACTCTCCAACCACGAGAGCTGGAAGACCAGAATCGCACCCAGAATGTGACTGATCGCAAGAAAGCGTTCGGAGTTCATGAGTCGGTCAGCGATCTGGCCCGCGAAGAACGGCCCGATGATGGCGCCCACCGCACCGACCGCGAACATCGTCGCGATCTGATCGGGCTCAAATCCGAGGTGTCCACTGAGGTAGGGCCAGAGCAGTGGCAACCAGGCCCCCCAGATCGCGTATTGAAGGAACATCATGAAGGAGAGACGGGACTTCACCAGCGGGACTTCAGTCGACAGGGTCATGTGATTCAAGGCTCCGAGGCTGATTTGGTGGAAAAACCAGTGAGATCCTAACTGCTGTGGGTATTCCTCGGCCAACCGAACCGTCTACAATGAATTCCATGCTGAAACGACGCGCGTGCAGAAAAGTGACGATGGGCGACGACCGGGTGGGACGAGTGTCCATCGGGGGTGACGCACCCGTCAGCGTACAATCGATGTGTTCGGTCTACACCCACGATGTGGAAGCCTGCTTGGCCGAGATACACAAGCTTGCCGATGCTGGCGCGGATGTGGTCCGGGTCGCGGTGCCGGAGCGCAAGGACACCGAGGCACTGATCGAGATCATGAAGCACACCCCGGTGCCGATCGTGGCCGACGTGCACTTCCACTACAAGCGTGCCCTCGAGGCCGTCGCCGCAGGGATCCACAAGATTCGACTGAATCCCGGAAACATCAGCGACCGTGACCAGGTCAATGAAGTCATCGATGCGTGCAAGGAGGCTGGCATTCCGATTCGAATCGGAGTGAACGAAGGCTCGATCATCGAGCGCAAGGACAAGCAGAAGCGAATGTCCGAACTGGGCAAGTACTTCGAGGGACACCGTTCCGGCCACCTGCTCGCGATCATGATCGCCAAGCTCGAGGAGTACATCGACATCTTCCACGACCGTGACTTCCGCGACGTGGTCATCAGCGCGAAGTCGATGGATGCGACGCTGGTCATCGACGCCTACACCGAGATCGCCAAGCGCTTCGAGTACCCCCTGCACCTGGGCGTCACCCATGCGGGCACTCGAGAGACCGGATCGATCCGCTCCATCGCCGCACTGGGCACCCTGCTCTCCAACGGCATTGGCGACACCATTCGGATCTCCTACGCCAGTGACCCCGTGTACGAAGTCGAGGATGGGGTTGAACTGCTGTGCGCGCTGGACAAGCGAGAGCGCACCGGCATCGAACTCATCGCCTGCCCGACCTGCGGCCGAATCCAGGTCGACCTCTTCACCCTGGTCGAGGAAGTCAAGAAGACCCTTGAAAACGACATCTCGGTTCCAATGAAGGTCGCCGTCATGGGGTGCGTGGTGAACGGACCCGGTGAAGCGGAAGGTGCGGACGTGGCTGTCTTTGCCGGCAACAAACGCGGAATCATCTATGTCCAGGGAGAACGGGTCGCCAATGTCCCGGAGGAAGAGATCCTTGATCGACTCCTGGTCGAATGCACTGCTCTGGAAGACAAGATCAACCGCGGCGAAGCCAAGCTGGGCCAGAAGAACGTCGAGATCATTCCGCCGGACCCCATCGGTGAACTCGGCTCAGGCGCGGACAAGATCGCCTCCGGGGACGTCGAACAAATCACCATCGGCGAATCCTGAGTCAGATCCATACCGCCCCACTCCAGCAAAACGCCGATAGACTGAATGAGCGGATCAGCTGATTGAATGCACCAGATCGCCCCACCTGCACGTATAGGTGGACACGACCGGCTCATCCGGTGAACTCCTGGAGGCTCAGACATGTACGTCAAACGTTCTTCTTCACGTGATGGATTCACCATCGTCGAGATTCTGGTGGTCATCTCCGTGATCGCGATCCTGCTTGGAGTCATGCTGGTCGGACTTCAAGGCGCTTCCCGAACCTCGAAGAACCTCCGATCGATGAACCGCGGGCGCCAGGTCTTCATTGCATGGACCGCCTACTCCAACACCTATGCGGACAAACTGCTGCCGGGCTACCTGTCCGAAGGCGTCCAGGACAAATGGCGAGTGACCTACCCCAGTCCTTCTCAACAAGGCACTCTGCAGACCGAGAACACCCAGACCTACCCCTGGCGACTGATGCCGTATCTCGACAACGCCCTCGACCCCATGTACGGGTACCGGGAAGACGTCGATGAACTCAAGAACGACTACGCCAACGAGAACAATGCCACACAACACGCTGCCGCATTGAATGTCATCTCCGCGACTCCGGAATTTGGGTACAACGCCTACTACGTCGGCGGCTGGTGGAAGATGAGTGGCACCCGAGCCCACCTGATCTTTGGAGACACCCCGGTGACCACTGACAGTGGAGGCCAGGTCAAAGGCCGACTGGTCGCGACCAACCTTGGAAGCATACGGCAGCCTGAGAGGACGATCACCTTCTGCACCAGCACCTTCCGCGAGACCGGGGTGTACGTGAAGAACGAAAAAGATCCGGACGGCGCTGCCTGGGTTGTTCCCCCCAGACTCTGCGAGACTGAGATCTGGAACAGCTTTTCAGCCAACCGATTGAATATCCAGGCCAGCCGTTGGCGGCCGGGCGTGCTGGCCTCCACCGCTCCCCTGCCTCAAGGATCCGCGGGTGAAGGTATCGAGGTCTTCAGTCCGGAAGCGATACCGATTCGACGCCACGGAGTGACCGTCCCTTCCGTGAGCGCTGATGGATCCACGGGGCAGCTGGGTATTCCCGACTTGCTGGACTTCTCCCGCTGGACCTCGGCGACCACGGTTTCATCCGCTCCAACCGAAGAGTTTTCACATCCCTGTGACCCAGTGATGAACGAGGAAGAGCCGAGCCCCTGATTCGACGCATCCACGAAACGGCTCACACTTCGTCGTTGAAACTCACACTCATGATGGTGACGTCATCCTGCCAGGGGCGACCACCCGCGAACTCCTCGAGCGCGGCGTACAGACGGTTCACATCCTCGGATTCGCCGCTTGACTGACTCAGCGACTCGATAACCCGTTCGAAGTTGAACATGTCCTTGTCCGGCCCTTGCTGCTCGGCAAGCCCGTCACTGAAGATCACCATTCGGTCGTCCGGATGAAAAGGCACCGTCACGCCTTCGTAGGGAAAATCAGGAACCACTCCGACCGGAGGACCGCCGTCGATCTGAACCTGTTCGATCGTGCCGTCGGCCCGTACGATGGCGCAGTAGCCGTGGCCGGAGTCAACGCAGGTCGCGGTGCAGGCCTCGCGATCGAAGCTCACCGTCCAGAGGGTGATGAATTCCGCAGCATCCGTCACACGCATGATTGCGTTGTTCGCGTTGCAGATCATCGTCCCGACGTCGGTTCCTCGTTCGCTTTCTGCGATCAGACGAGCCTCCAGTGCGGCCATCAGCAGGCCGGCGGCGGCACCCTTGCCCGCGACGTCGCCGAGAAACACGATCGGAACACCATCCGGTGTGGCGCAGGCCCCCACCAGGTCCCCCGCCACGATCGTGCCGGGAACCACTCGAAGCTCCCACTTGATTCCCGGCATCCCTCCGGACTCGGGGGGGGCCATTCGTTTCTGAACCATCTGAGCGGCCTCGAGTTCCTGGACCAGACGCGCCTGTTTGGTCTGAAGATCGATGCGCTGGATGTTGGAGAGGGCGAGTCCGCACAATCGCCCGATTGCCGAACAGAAGGCGGCGGTGTCCGAACCATCCGAACCACTGGTGGAACTCGCATCCAGGTAGAGATACGCCTCGATACCCTCTCCGACCCGGACCGGGACACAGAGCGCTTCCTTGACGCCTGCCCCAACAATCGAAACCGCGGCCTGGATGTCGGGCTCGTCGCGCAGACGGACCACGCGGCCGGACTGAGCGGCTCGCAGGAGGGTCCGACTGATCGGATCACTTTCGGTGTCGTCGGTCGCGCCGATACGGGCTCGAGAAGCAATGATGTGAATCCCATCATCGGAACCTTCAACCGGCGCAAGAACGAATGCCCGGCCGAATTCGGTTCCGGCGAGGATCGCATCGATTGCCGCGGAACCCATGGATTCCGAATCGAGCGCTTGCTGAATTGAAGCGGCGGAGTCCATGAGCAGTCCCAACCGGCGAGAAGCCAGCACCTCCAGTTCGGAATCGGGAACCGCGGCCACGGAATCCGCGAGCAGCGTTGCGCTGTCGTCCTTGGCGAAGATCGTGGTTCGTTCCTGAGCCTCCCCCACGACTCGGATTACATAGGGTCGAATGACGATTCGTTCCCCGGGCGAGATGGGAACCGGACGATTGGCGGGGATGCGTGCTCCACCAATCTCCGTGCCATGACGGGATCCCAGGTCTTCGATCGCCCACCCGGCTCCGTCGACCACGAACCGGGCGTGTCGCCGGGAAACGGCCGCCTCTGGAAGCTGAATCTCAGATTCCAGCGCGCGCCCCATCAGGTATTCACCCTGAATCAGTTGCACGGTCTGCGACATGCCGGGACCGGTGATCGTGACTTCAAGGGGCTCCCCGGAGTCACTGTCCGGGGTGATGTGATTGGTTTGTTCGCTCATGGACTGAAGTCCCTTCCTGAAGGAAATCACGGGATACAGCGTTGGCGTGCGGGTGCCGCTGCGGACAGGATCAGCTGTTCCTGGAAGTGAATTTACCCCGAGCCGCCGCGGTCATGGCCTCGAATCGGCAGATTGCACGCTCGATCTGCCCTCGACAGGCCATGTAGGGCACCAGAGCGATCAGCGCCACGACCAACCCAAATGCCGTGGTCAGCAGGGCCTCGGCGATGCCCGCGGAGATCTCTCGAGGATCGGTGATCGTCTCTTGGGAACCAAGCAGTTCGAAACTTCGGATGATTCCCAGCACCGTACCGAGAATCCCAAGCATGGGGGCAGCCGTGACAATGGTCGAAAAGACCAGCATGTATCGCTCGATTCGCGGCCGCTGGTATTCAACGACTTCCACACTGACCGAGTCCGCATCACCACCCTGGGCCAGCCGATCCGCGAGTTCGCCGTAAGGAGAATTGTCCTTGGACGCGAGGCTGCGCACTTCAGACGCATCGCCCTTGTGCAGTAAGCCCATGAAGCGACTGAACCTGAGCCCGGCGGATCGATTGACCCGAAGCCAAAAGACAAGTCGCTCAAAGCAGAGTGCGACGGTGAACACGCTCATGAAGAGCAGTGGCCACATCACGAAACCACCCTGGTCCATCAATTCGCCCAAACGTTGCATCAGATCGCCCATGAGGTCATCTTAAGCGATTCCGGATCGGGAGGATGTACTTCCCAGAAGCAAGTTCTTCCCAGTAAGATTAGGCGGCATGACCAACGCCTCGAACACCTCGGACTCTCGACTCTCCGACAAACAGCTCAGGCGGGAGATCGATGATGCGCTCAAGACCTACCTCCAGCGCATCCAACACGATGAACTCCGCGCAGCCGCGGAGTACTCGGTCCTGGGGGGGGGCAAGCGGATACGGCCACTGATCGCCTGTCGAGCCTGCGAGATCGGGGGAGGGCCGGAATCTCAAGCCCTGCCCGTGGCCTGTGCGTTCGAACTGATTCATGCCTTCAGCCTGATCCATGATGACCTGCCGGCTCTGGACGATGACGACCTGCGACGTGGAAAACCCACGGTGCACAAGAAGTTCGGGGAATGCACGGCCATTCTCACCGGGGATCTGCTCCAGTCGATGGCGATGGTCATCGCCGCGGAGAGCACCCACCAGGCAGACCGGATCACTCGCGAAGTCGGACTCGCGACAATCGCGATGATCGAAGGCCAGTCCTGGGACACCATGGGCTCGTTTCCGCAGGGACTCGACGAACCGCAACGGCTGGAACTCATCCACGCCAACAAGACTGCGGCCCTCATCCGCGGAGCGGCCCGAGGCGGAGCCTTGGCCGCCAATGCAGATTCAACACTGGTCGAAGCCCTGGGCGACTGGGGAGCGGCGGTCGGACTGATGTTCCAAGTGGTCGATGACCTGCTCGATGAAACTCAATCAACCGAGCACCTGGGCAAGACCGCGGGCAAGGATCGGGACCAGGGAAAACGGACTTTTCCCGCGATCCACGGACTGGAAGGCACCCGAGCGACGATCCATGCGCTCGAAAAAGCCGCCGAGGAGGCCCTCAGCGGCTGTGGCCGGGAAGCTGTCCCATTGCGCGAGATGACGGCAAGTCTGGCGAGAAGGACCCGCTGACCGGTTCGTGTGAGTATAATCTCACATTCAATGAAACCCGGCGGTGCACCGATATCGCCGGGAATCGAGCTGAAACAGACAGGACTGCAGATGGAACTGAAGCATCTTCCGGGAATCAAGAGCCCCCAGGACCTCAAGCAATTGAAGCTGGAGGAGCTTGTCGAGTTGGCGGCTGAGTTGCGCTTCGTCATCTGTGACCAGGTGTCCAAGAGCGGAGGACACCTCGCTCCGAACCTGGGCGTGGTCGAACTTTCGATCGCACTTCACTACGTGTTCGACTTCGAGCAGGACCGACTGCTCTTCGATGTCGGGCACCAGTGCTATCCCCACAAGCTGCTCACCGGTCGACAGGACAAGCTGGATCGATTGCGAATGAGAGACGGCATGGCCGGGTTCCCCGAACCCATGGAAAGCATGTTCGACCTGTTTTCGGTGGGCCATGCGGGCACCGCGATTTCGACCGCCGTCGGCATGGCTCGCGGTGATGAACTCAACGGGGAATCATTTTCTGACACCAACCCCGACGGACGACGTGTGGTCAGTCTTATCGGTGACGCCTCGATCGTAAACGGCCTGGCCATGGAGGGACTCAACAACGCCGGCACCCTCAAGCGGCAATTCCTGGTCGTGCTCAACGACAACGGAATGTCGATCGCCAAGCCCCAGGGAGCAGTTGCCCAGTACTTTGATCGAGTCCGACTGAGCGATACCTACAGCGGTTTCCGCAAGGCGGCCAAGGAGCTGGCGAAGCACCTGCCAGGGGGCGGAATAGCCGCCGACCTCTACCACCGAATGGGCGAAGCGAGCAAGGCGATGATCGCCGAGGACACCTGGTTCGAGAAGTTCGGACTGGTCACCGTCGGTCCCATCGATGGACACGACCTTCCGACCCTCATCGAGTTTCTCAACGAAGCCAAGCGGTTTGAGCGCCCCATGGTTCTTCACGTGAAGACCATCAAGGGCAAGGGGTACGATTTCGCCGAGGGCAATGCAACCCAGTTCCACTCCCCCCCCGCCTTCGATGTCAGCGGCGACCAGCAGGAGTCCACGGAAAAGATCACCAGCAGCTGCCGAGTCGAACTCAAGCGTTCGGGACGATCATTCACTGCCGCCTTTGCCGATGCCCTCACTGAAGTCATGGAAGCCGATGAGCAAGCCGTCGCCTGCACCGCTGCGATGCCCGATGGCACCGGACTCACTGGCATCATGGAACGATGGCCCCAGAGAACCTGGGACACCGGAATTTGCGAAAGCCACGCCATGGACATGATGGCCGGTCTGGCAAAGACTGGATTCAAGCCGTTCTTCGCGGTCTATTCCACCTTCCTCCAACGCGCCTTCGACCAGGCATTCCAGGAAGTCGCACTGCAGGGACATGCGGTTCGAATCTGTCTGGATCGCGCCGGATGCGTGGGCGGCGATGGCGCTGTTCACCAGGGATTCTGCGACATCTCGCTGCTTTCAGTTCTGCCGCAGGCCGCCCTGCTCGCGCCGATCGACGAGTCCAGCCTCAAGGCCTCCCTCGCCTTCATGCGGGACTACACCGAAGGACTCAGCGCAGTGCGCTACCCGCGGGACAACGTAAGTGAACTGATCGACGAACGATTCGGCACCGCACCGCCGTTCAAACTCGGCACTGCTCGAGCATTGATTGAGTGCGATCAGGCCGACGTGGCGATCCTCGCCTACGGCACCACTGGAATCAATGCCGTCGAGGCCGCCGATGAACTTGCTCAGGACTACCAAGTCGAGGTGTACGACGCCAGGTTTGCCAAGCCGGTCGATATTGAACTGCTGCGCCGTCTGATCGCCCGCCAGATTCCGATCATCACGGTCGAGGACCACGGCCTCGCGGGAGGCTTCGGAGCCCAGGTCATCGACGCCTGCAACCAGGCTGGCCTCGACACCAGTCGCATCACTCGACTGGGCATGCCCGAACGATGGATTCGACAGGGCTCGCGAAGCGAACAGCTGGCTGAGATCGGCATCGACACCGCCGGCATCACTCGAACCATTCGGGCAGTCTGTACGACGAAAATGGCGAATGCCGCTTCGAGCACCCCCGAGGTGCACCAGGCCAACGCCTGAGGTGCACTTCAGGCCCCGCTGAGATCCCGGCCCCGCTGAGATCCCGTTCCCGCTCGCTGGTAGATCAGTGCGCCAGGTCCCGCCGGATTCCGGCGTTGAGGCGATCCACCGGCATCAGGAACAGAGCCACCGACTCGAAGAAACGAAGTCCGTGCCGCATGAAGGCCGGGCCGTGGAGCTCGAGGTCTCGAATCAGGGACTCGGTTCCACCACCGACTTCGGCGAATGAATCAGTTCGTGCGGAGTGCTCCCGCAACGGTTCCTCACCGTACTCGGGGTGGTATTGAAGCCCGTAACTGGTGGTGCCCACGACAAAGGCCTGGTTGGTGACGTCCTTGCCGGTCACCAGCAACTTGGCGTCCGGCGGGAGTTCGGTGATTTCATCTTCATGCCAGCAGTACTGATGACTCCACCAGGGGATGCCCTTGTAGAGCGCATCCTCGCGACCGGCGGGAGTCAGAGCGAGTTCCACGAAACCAACTTCGGGCCCGTCCTTGATCCGTTCAACGGTTCCCCCCAGGGCCCGGGCGAGAATTTGAGCACCCAGGCACAGACCAAGGATCGGAATTCCGGCGGCGTGGGCTTGTGCCAGCAGATCGCATTCGGCTTGAATCAAAGGATCCTCGACGTCCTTGCGAGCGGACTGCTCGCCCCCGCAGCAGATGATCGAATCCACATCATCGAGGTCGGGAGGAAGCGCTTCGCCCTGAAATACCTCCACCACCCGAATGGCATGACCATGACTTCGAAGGACTTCCAAGGCGAGTCCGGGGGGACTCAGCGCACCGTTCTGGATGATCAATGTTGGCATAGTTCGTTGAGCTTAGGGGCTAGTGCGGGGTGAACTCAAGTCCGGTGGCAAATCAGGATCGCCGCATCGTGCCCCTCGAGGTGGTCCTGACGGAATGAAACCAGTGGACTCAGTGCCAGCGCAAAATCGAGCCAGCCCACCACATCGTGCCGGATCGCAGGCCCCAGATCAGCCTCCAGTCGTTCCGGCACGGCTCGGTCGGACAGAAAATTGAAGCAGATTGCTCCACTGACCGCCTCGAAGGTCTGCTGAACGAGTGCCTGAGCCTCTGATTGAGCCATGGTGTTGAGGGTTCCGGAAATCACCGCCAGCTCCGCACCGAAACGACCCAGGCCACCGGCGGTCTCCTGAAGGTCCTCGCAGACGAAGGAGGCTCTTTCCAGTCCGCGCCGCTGCGCAGCCTCCACTTGCGCGAAGATTCCATCGATTCCGATGTAGCGGCTCAGCTGAACCGAACGCTGCTGCAATCGAGCCGCCAGGGCACCGTCTCCACACCCCAGATCCAGAAGCGTCCGACCCTCGATTCGATCCACTCCGATCAAGTCGATGAGCACATCGAAGCGAAGTGCTTGAGTTCGAGGCGAAGCCCAGAGCGTGGCGGAAAATCCGGCTCCAAGCCGTCGGCTCGCCTCCCGATACGGGGTGAGCGAATCCGCGGGCTTCCCGTCTTCACCACTGGAATGTCCGGACTGATCATTCATCGGGAACAGGGTACCCGCTGGCCAGCACGTGCGTTTGTGCAAACCTTGCGGTTGCACGCCCCTGAGAAACTAGGTTGGAGACGCGAACAAGGACCCTCGAAGGAACTCCAGGTCATGGAATCCACTCACCAACTCGGGCGCCGCGGGGAACGCTTGGCTGAACAGTATTATCGCCGCCAGGGCTATGGAATCATTGCTCGAAACCTGATCGTCCATCGCCGTGAGATTGACCTGCTGACCAGGACACCCGACGGCACGACGCTGGTGATCGTCGAGGTGAAGACGAGTGCTCAATCGATCCACAAGGCCCGAAGCGCCCTCGACCGACGAAAGCGACATCGACTTGCTGAAGCGGCACGAGCCCTGCAGGAAATGGGAATGCTGCACGAACACGCGCTGAGAGTGGATGGCTTCCTGATCGATTGTTCGGGAAGTGCGCCTCAGACCACTCGAATAGAGGGGCCCCTGGTGCAGGGGGGCTGGGGCACCTGATCGCCTTCGGCTCAGTTCTGCCAGTAGCGGCGAAGGGCGATGTCGATGAGCCGAAGCTCCATTTTCTTGATTTCGTCGTTCACCCACCGACGGCGCAACGAATCAAGGTACTTCCGCTCCTCGTCGTCGTACCGAATCGACGCCAGGCGATTGCGAATCGTCAACTGGACTCCAGGCTCGAAGATCGGCCGGGAGGGTGGCACGATGAAGCCCAGGATCGAGTACCACGTGGTGGAGGTTCGCCCTTCGACCGGGACCGTCGCCTGGTCCACCTGCAGGTTGCGCAACGCATCGCGGACTTCCTCCTTGAGATCAGAAAGTGAATCCACGTCCTGGTCTGCAAGCGTGAAGGTTCGCCACTCCCCGTCGTCCTTGATCTCGAATTCCTTGGCAACCTCCGTGAACGTCCGCCCGTTCGCGAAAGCGGTCTTGACCTCTTCGATGCGTTCGGCGTCACGACGGTTGAGCATGAGAATCCGGCCGATGACCACTTGGCTGGGTGGATTGTAAATCTCGTATTCCGACTGATAGACCTGTTCGATGTCTCGCCAGGAGACGATCGACCGGGGCTCGACCTTCTTGCGAATCAACTGGCCGGCAAGGCCGAGCTTGCGCTGCTGCTCGATGAACTCTTTCATGGTCATGCCGGTATCGTCCATGAGACTCTGCTCGGCACCGAATCGGGTTCCACCCCGCTGCGCGGTGACCTCCTCCTCAAGGTTGGTCAACCAGGCGAAAAGTCCCTGCTGCATCTGGATATTCAATCCGGATTCAGCCTCCGCGATCACGAGCTCACTGTTGACGAACGTCATCCAGCGTTCGTGCACGAGGGAGATGATCGCACGTTGAGCCCCCTCCGGACCGGCATCGGCGGCCATGCGGATCAGGCGATCCTCAATCGGAAGAAAGAATTCCGCGGCGAAGACCGGACGACCATTGATCTGCCCCACAAGACCATCGACCGGCCAGCGAACACCGACCTTGATCGTTTCGTCGAAATCGATTGATCCCAGATACGCCCCTTCGGCACCGATACCGGGCTGGTCGACGATGATCTCCTGCCGGGTGACGCTGACTTCCGTGTCCCCAATCTCGGTCGCTTCGGTGGTGGTGACCACTTCAGGACTCGCCACCACTTCCCCGGGCACCTGCAGGACATTCCCCTGAGGGACGGATGAACTCGTCGTGAAATCCTCCAGTTGAACACGCCGCGCCCCCATCGGCACCGTTTCGGTCGGAGTGAACAGGCAGCCGGGCAGGGCGCCCAGTGCTGAAATCAGGCCGAGGAGTAGGAGCAATCGTGCTGGCATGGGATTCTCGGACGTCCGGCAAATCAAGGACTCTGGACAGTGAGTGGACTATACTGACTCATCGAGACCCGGGTACCGCACAGGGTGGATCCCCAGAGCAATTTCTAGGAGCGAACATGAGCCCAGACGACGAGGCCCCAAAGATTCAGGTAGATACCGACTGGAAGGCCGAAGCCCAGGCGGAAAAGGAACGATTGTCCAAGCAGGAGGCCGAGCGTTCGAGCAGCGACGCCAAGGATGCCCCGCCCGGAGAGCTCCCCCCTGCCGACTTCAAGGGCCTGGTGGGCCTCCTGGCCTCTCAGGCGATCATGGGACTCGGCGCCTACACCGACCCCAAGACGGGGGGCGTGGTCATCGACCTCGTTGGCAGCAAGTTTGCCATCGACCTTCTTGCCGTCATCGAGGAAAAGACCAGCGGCAACCTTGACGAGGCAGAGGTGACCGAACTGACCCAGATTCTCGCGGAACTTCGTACCCGGTTCGTCCAGGTCGCTGAAGCCGTCGCCCAACAGCAAGCAAATACTCCCGCGGGAGCAGCGATTGACCCGACGAAGGGAAGTCCCGGCGGGGTCATCGAGACACCCTGAACCCATTCACTCCACCGTCCACGCCTCCGGATCCAACCCCATGCAGCGCCTCATGACCTTCTACGACACCTCGATCGGCAAGAAACTTGTCGTGGCGGTCACCGGGCTGATCATGTACGGCTTCATCATCGGGCACATGCTGGGGAACCTCAAGGCCTTTGGTGGTGCCACGGCACTCGATCAATACGCCGAGATGCTTCGTGAGATCGGTGCGTCGTTCCTGGGCAACACCACGTTCCTCTGGTTCGCTCGAATCGTGCTCATCGTCGCGGTCGTCGCCCATGTGGTGACCATCATCCAGCTTTCCAGGAGAAATCGGGCCTCCCGCCCCACCCGCACCGTGCGGCGACGCAACGCCTCCACTCTGGCGGCGACCTGGATGGCGATCAGCGGCACCTTGATCCTGGTGTTCATCGTGATCCATCTGGCCCAGTTCACCTTTGGATGGATCGACATCCACAAGACCGGCACCGAGGGCTTCGAGTACGGAGCGGTCTACAGCAATATCTGGGGCGCCTTCAACGTCTGGTGGGTGGCACTCTTCTACGTGGTCATGATGGCGATGGTCTGCATGCACGTCTACCACGGTGCCTGGAGCATGTGTCAGACCCTCGGGGTCGACGCCCCTCCAAGAAATCAGATGATTCGTGGCGGAGCCGCCACGATCGCGATCATCCTGTTCATCGGTTTTTGTTCGGTTCCGGTGGCGATGCTCACCAATGCATTGTCCGCCCCGCCGATCGATGAAATGGCAGTCGAACCTCAGAAGTATGAACGCTCACCTCAGATCATGAACGTGAGTGAAGGAGACCAGGGATGATTCAGCTGGATGCCAAGATTCCGGAAGGCCCGATCGAAGACAAGTGGCACAACCACCTCGAACACGCGAAGCTGGTCGGCCCCAGAAACCGCCCCACCTACGATGTGATCGTGGTCGGCACCGGACTTGCGGGAGCCAGCGCGGCCTCTTCGCTCGCCGCTCAAGGCTACAACGTTCACGTCTTCATCTACCACGACACGCCACGCCGAGCCCACTCGATCGCCGCCCAGGGCGGGATCAACGCCTGCAAGAACTACCGCGAGGATGGGGACAGCACCTACCGACTGTTCTACGACACCCAGAAGGGCGGCGACTTCCGATCTCGAGAAGCCAACGTGTACCGCCTCGCGCAGACCTCGACGTCGATCATCGACCAGTGCGTGGCTCAGGGTGTCCCCTTCGCCCGTGAATACGGGGGCATGCTGGCCAACCGTTCCTTCGGAGGGGTGCTGGTCGAACGGACTTTCTATTGCCGAGGCCAGACCGGCCAACAGCTTTTGCTCGGGGCCTATCAGGCACTGCAGAAGGAGATCGAGCAGGGCAAGGTCACGATGCACACTCGATCAGAGATGCTGGACCTGGTGATGGTCGATGGACGAGCCAGAGGCATCGTCTACCGAGACATGGTGGATGGAAGCATCAAGTCGATCGCGGGTGAAGCGGTGGTGCTCGCGACCGGCGGCTACGGCGCCGTGTACTTCAACTCCACCAACGCGATCAATTCCAACGGAACCGCGATCTGGCGCGCACACAAGCGGGGGGCGGCGTTTGCGAACCCCTCCTTCGTCCAGATCCACCCCACCTGCATCCCGGTTTCCGGAGACCATCAGAGCAAGCTCACGCTCATGAGTGAATCCTTGAGAAACGATGGACGGGTCTGGGTACCGCGCGCTCCCGGCGACAAGAGAAAACCGGGCGACATTCCCGAATCCGAGCGCTACTACTACCTCGAGGAACGCTACCCGACCTTCGGCAATCTGGTGCCGCGTGACGTCGCCTCCCGGGCTGCGAAGGTGGTCTGTGACGACGGACTCGGAGTTGGTTCCACGGGATATTCCGTCTACATGGACTTCCGAGACGCGATCGCCAACAAGGGGCAGTCGACCATCGCCGAGAAGTACGGCAACCTGTTCGACATGTACACCGAGATCACCGGTGAATCACCCTACGAGCAACCGTTTCGCATCTACCCGGCCGTGCACTACTGCATGGGTGGTCTCTGGGTCGACTACAACCTTCAGACGACCATTCCGGGACTCTATGCAATCGGCGAAGCGAACTTCTCCGACCACGGAGCCAACCGACTGGGCGCCTCGAGTCTGATGCAGTGCCTGGCAGACGGGTATTTCATCCTCCCCCAGACGATCGGTGATGGACTGCAGCCGCTCTACCGGGACAAGGTCGACACCAGTCACCCCGCCTTCGCTCAGACCGAAGGTGAAGTCAAGGATCGAATCAAGCGAATCATGTCCATCAAGGGCGACTCGACACCGCTCTCGATCCACAAGCGATTGGGCAAGGTCATCTGGAACAACTGCGGTATGAGCCGCAATGAACAGGACCTCAACTCCGCGTTGGACCAGGTGGACCAGCTCAAGCAGGAGTTCTGGAACAACCTCAACATCCCAGGTTCCGATCAGGATGTGAACCAGACCCTCGAACGGGCAATGCGACTGATGGACTTCCTCGAAATCGGGGAATTGATGTGCCGCGACGCTCTGGTCCGAGACGAAAGCTGTGGCTGCCACTTCCGAGACGAGCACGTCTCCGAGGATGGCGAGGTCGTGCGCAACGACGATGAGTTCAGCCATGTAGCCGCCTGGGAATGGAAGGGCGAAGAGTCCACCAGTGATCGTCACCAGGAGCAACTCGTCTACGAGGCGATGCAGCCTGCGACGCGGAGCTACAAGTGATCAGCCAGGAAACTCAGAATCAGCCCCCTGCCGGGAAGACCATCTCGCTCACCATTCGTGCCTGGAGACAGGCTCGAAACAAGCGCAAGGGGCATTTCGCAGAGTATGCACTCGATCGCATTCCGATCGATGCCTCATTCCTCGAGATGCTCGACATCCTCAACGAGACCCTCGTCCAAAAAGGCGAGGACCCCATCGCCTTTGAAAGCGATTGTCGTGAAGGGATCTGCGGAACCTGTGGCATCGTGGTCGACGGGCTCCCACACGGGCCCGGACAATGCACGACCTGCCAGCTTCAGATTCGAGACTTCAAGGACGGCGCCACGATCACCATCGAACCGTTCTCCACCGGAGCCTTTCCGGTCATCAAGGACCTGGTGGTGGATCGAAGCGGTCTGGATCGCATCATTCAGGCCGGAGGCTACGTGACCGTTCACTCCGGTCCCAAGCCCGAACCCAATTCAATCCCCATCGAGCACGCCGTGGTGGAAGACGCGCTCGACGCCTCCGCCTGCATCGGCTGCGGAGCCTGTGTTGCCGCCTGCCCGAACGGATCCTCCTCGCTGTTCACTTCGGCGAAGATCGGACATCTGGGACTTCTGCCCCAGGGACAACCTGAGCGAAACGCCCGGGTCAAGAACATGGTCGAATCAATGGACGAGGAAGGTTTCGGCAGTTGCCGCAACTACGCGGAATGCCAGGCCTCGTGTCCCAAGGGAATCTCGATCAAGTACATCGGCAGAATGAACGCCGATTACATCAAGGCGACGATCTCGGGGGGCGACCATCGCGGGGACATGCACGCGACCTGATGCGCTCAGTCGGCCAAGCCCTGCTGCTGAGAGGTCAGCAGCAGATCGGAAAGCAGTTGCTCGACGGCTGGCACATAGAGACTCAACACGACACCGACCAGGAAAAGCAGGGTTCCGACCTGGATGGTGGGATCCTCCGCGATCGCCGAGAACGGACTGTCCGATCCGCCCTCGTTCGCCCGCCGGTAGAAACGGTGCACCACAATGAGCACCAGAGGAGTGAGTATCGCGAACCCCGCGGCCCGGGCTCCGAACAAGTTGAATGCGTGCTCGCTCAGGGTGTAGCTCAGGTACATCATCAGGCACATCACGGCACTGACTCCGAGCAGCCAGTTGAGTTCGAGTGGGTTGTCGTAACCCGCCCGAGAGCGCCATTCGTCTGAGCCGGCCCGACGAGCCGAAGTGAGATCACACAGCCGCTTCACGAACCCAAGGTACAGACAGAGAAAGAAGACACAGAGCACCAGCCAGATCGAAAGCTGGATCTGCACCGCAAAGGCCCCCGCGGCGGCGCGGAGCACGAACCCCAGAGAGATCGTGACCACGTCCACCAGCACCAGGTACTTGGCGATGAGGTTGTAGAACACCTGAACAAATGCGTAGAGCAGGAAGACGACGAAGACTCCGGTGCCGACAACCACCCCCAGGGACAGGGCACAGACTCCGAGGATGCAACCGAAGACGATTGCGGAGGACACGCTGATCGCACCGGAAGCGACGGGCCGCTGTGCCTTGAGCGGATGGGACCGATCCTTCTCGGCGTCGAGTGCGTCGTTGATCGAATAGACCGCGGACGCCAGCAGACAGAAACCCACCAGGGTGAGCACCGTATTCCACAACACCAGGCCCAGGGTCAGCTGGTCCTCGTTGAGGGGGCTGTTGAACCAGAAAAGGACCGGAACCAGGACGAAGAAGTTCTTCACCCAGTCCTTGGGCCTCATGAGGCTGATGTAGTGCATGAGGGGTCTCCACAGGCGATACGCGTAGGGTCTGTATCGGCTTCGTGGTCGGGGGGTCTCTAGACAAGTTGGCAAAGCAGCGAATCGGCAAGCAATCGCCCACGGTCAGTCAGTCGGAGGTGTCCCTGATCCCGCTCCAGCAGTCCGTCCAATCGCCCCTGGTCAAGGGCCCGACGGCGAGTATCGGTCGATTCGAGCGCAAGCAGCGCTTCGAGCTCCGCCACAGGCATTCCCCGGTTCAGGCGCAACTGAAGCATCAGCTGTTCACCCCGACGAGTCGAGTTATCGAGCCGTTCGAAATCCTCCACCGGGGTCGAGCCTCGCGGCTCCAGCCACGAAGCCAATCGTGACACGTTGCGCCAACGTGTGCCGTCGAGGTGCCCGGAGGCACTGGGCCCGAACGCCAGCCAGTTCCCCCCCTGCCAGTAGATGAGATTGTGCCGGCACGCCTGACCGGGACGTGCCCAGTTGCTGATCTCGTATTGCGCGAAACCGTCGGCACTGAGTGCCGAACAGGTGTGCTCGTACATGTCGGCTTCAAGAGCATCGTCGACTTGCTCGACGTGCCCCCGCAGCAGTCGTGCACCCAGGGGGGTGTTGGGTTCGTATTGCAACCCGTAACAGGAGAGGTGCTGAGGTCCGAGAGAACGTGCGGTTCGCAAGTCGAATGCCCAGTCCTCAAATCGGGAACCGGGGATGCCCATAATCAGATCGAGACTGATTCGGTCGAGACCCACCGCGCGGAATCGTTCGAGTGCAAGGGCCACGTTGTCGGGATCATGGTGACGTTCCAGTGCCTCCAGCAATCGTGGAGTGAAACTCTGGCATCCGACACTGACTCGGTTGACCCCTCCCGCGACCAGCACCTCGGCGACCTCGGAACTCACGGTTTCCGGATTCGCTTCAACCGTCCATTCGCAGTCTTCAGCCAGCGGCAGGTGCCGGTCAATCGACTGCAGTACTCGCCGCAGAAGGTCCGGCCGCAGAAGTGTCGGGGTTCCGCCGCCGATGAAGACCGACTCGAGACTCCCCTCGATGTGGGTTGTCGCGGTGCTGAGTTCCTGTTCAAGCCGTTGGACGAAGACCTCCTGTCGATCGGAAGAGTCCACGATCGAGTAGAAGTCGCAGTAATGGCACTTGTGAAAGCAGAACGGCACATGCACGTAGGCGGCATCGACCCCATGCGACGATGAGCCAATGACCTCCGCGAGTGAGGTCTGGACGGCCGGAGGATCCGGTTCCAACGGAAATTGATCGAGTTCGAGCGTCATGCGATGTGCGTCAGGCAGGGTGCTGCCTGAAGCACTGTAGGGCACCGCAGTCGTTTTTGAACAAGGTTCCAGAGAACCTCGACATGAAGCGGGCTCAGGCAGCCTGCGAACGGTCCGCTCCCCCCTGCGAGCCAGCACGAAGTGAGGGCTGGGGGATTCGAATGTTGGTGTTGCACCCTCCACATCGAACGATTTCACCTCGAGCGTGCGCTGGAACCGCGAGGATTCTCTGGCAACTGAGGTTGGGGCACATCACCTTGACGACCTGCTGAGCGGGTTCGGACATGTCAGACTCCGGGCACGAAATGAACGGGGAAATACGGCCACCGGCACCAGTGTCATCGGCCGCTTCAGTGCCCTCCTTGAGCTTTGAGAGCAAGGACTCGCTCCCAATGCCGCTAGGCCCGATACAATCGTTCGGTGTGGACTTCCAAGGACGTGTCGCAGGGGCCGATGGCCTCACAGGAACCAAGAGCAGGGTTGAACCAAGGATGCATACGGCAGTAGTTGGACTTCAGTGGGGCGATGAAGGCAAGGGCAAGGTGGTGGATCTGCTGACCGCCCAGCATGACGTGGTGGTTCGCTACAACGGCGGCGCGAACGCCGGTCACACGGTCGTGGTGGGCGAGGACACCTATGCCCTGCACCTGATTCCATCGGGCATTCTCTACCCCGATATCGAATGCGTCATCGGGAATGGCGTCGTGGTCGATCCGGGCAAGTTGATCGAGGAGCTTGATTCACTTCGCAGTCGAGGGATCGATGGACAACAACGCCTCTTCATCTCGGACAGAGCGCACGTGGTCCTCGACTCGCACAAGATGCTCGACGGGGCCCTCGAGGAATTTCTCGCGGGCAGGTCAGGATCGAAGAAAAACCGTTCAATCGGCACCACCCGCCGAGGAATTGGTCCCGCCTATGCGGACAAGGTGCACCGCTCGGCGGCAATTCGAATGGGTGACCTCAAGCGCGGCGGTGACTCTCTGCGTGATCAGATCGAACTCGCCTGCGAACTTCACGCACACCAACTGGCCTCGCTGGGAAGTCCTGAACGACCGGATCCAAAGAGGATTCTCGATGACTTCGCACATTGGTCGGATCAGCTCGGCGAGCGGATCATCGACACCACCTACCACCTTCACGATGCGATCGCCCAGGACAAGAAGTTGCTCTTCGAGGGAGCCAATGCCTGCCTGCTCGATGTGGACCACGGCACGTATCCGTTCGTGACCAGTTCCAACTGTTCGACGCTTGGAATACCGGCCGGAACCGGAATGCCGGGCCGAACCGTGGATACCGTCATTGGAATCATGAAGGCTTACGCCACCCGGGTCGGCGCAGGCCCCTTTCCCACGGAACTTGATGATGCGGTCGGAGAGCGGATCCGTGAGCGCGGACACGAGTACGGAACGACCACCGGTCGCCCGCGACGATGCGGATGGCTGGACTTGGTGGCGGTCCGCTACACCTGCATGCTCTGCGGAGTGGACTCGATCGCCTGCATGCTCCTGGACGTTCTCTGGGGGTTTGAGGAGGTCCGCGTCTGCACCAGCTACCGACTTCCCGATGGAAGCACCACCGATCGTTTCCTTCCCGACAGCATCGGGCTCTCCGGCGTCGAACCGATCTACGAAACACTTCCGGGATGGGATGGCCCGATCAACGAGGATTGTGGCCGAGAAGACCTTCCCGATGGCGCACGCGGGTACCTGGACTTCATCGAATCGACCCTGGGTCTCCCAATCGGCCTGATCAGCATCGGACCGGAACGGACCCAGACCATGGTGGCAGACCACCTTGTCTGACTCGAACTCCACCGAGGCACGCCCGTGAGCACTCCTTCAGACGGTACCACCAGTCCCCCCCCGCCTCTGCCCGAGTCGGATCCGGCCAAGCGACCCCGCCACATTGCCATCATCATGGACGGCAACGGACGCTGGGCCAACGAACGTGGCAAGCCTCGGTTGTTTGGACACCGCGAGGGAGCCTCGACGGTGCGAAAGATCGTCGAGCATGGGCGCCGCATCGGACTGGAAGTCCTGACCCTGTATTCGTTCTCAAGCGAAAACTGGAAGCGTCCCAAACCGGAAGTCGATGCCCTGATGGAACTCTGCCGGGAACACCTGATCAACGAGCGAGCCACGATGCTTCGCAACGACATTCGGCTTCGAAGAATCGGACGCGACGAAGGCCTGCCGCAGAGCGTCCTGGATGAGATTCACCGGACCGAAGAAGCCACTGCGCACTGCACGGGAATGACTCTGGTGCTGGCGATCAACTACGGGTCCCGTCAGGAGATCGTGGACGCCTGTCGTGAACTTGCCCGACGGAGTCGAGATGAAGACCTCGATCCGGCCTCGATTGATGAGGCACTGCTCGAAGGCGAGCTCTACACCGCTGGGCTGCCCGATCCGGACCTCCTGATTCGCACCGCCGGAGAACGGCGGATCTCCAACTACCTGCTGTGGCAGATCTCCTACGCCGAACTCCACGTCACGGAACAGACCTGGCCGGAATTCGACGAACGAGCCCTCAACGAGGCGATTGACGACTTTGCCGATCGAACCCGCCGATTCGGAGCGGTGGTCCCTCCTTCAGATGAGGGGTCCTGATTTCACCCACGATCTGCAAAAAACACGTGGTTTGGGGTGAAATAATCAGATGATGCCGCTGGTTTTCGTACGGAATCAAGAAGACCTGAAGCCACTCGGCTTCCATGGTTTAGAGTGGAATAAGCGGCCTATCCGAACCAGATCGGGTACCCTTCCGTATCCAATGAGAACTCCGCAACCCCGATCTGGGATGGAACCGATGGTCAGGGTGGTGCGGACAGTCAGGCAGACGAGTGCAGCAGGAACATCCGACAGATAAGGAGATTGCGTTGGCAATCAAGGAAGATCGTCGCCTCACCCGGCGTGCTGTGATCCAACCTGGACCGGGGCTGGCCGCCTGCCTGCTCCTGTGCGTGTCCATCCTGGGACTCACAACGCAGAACTCCTTCGGTCAGGCCTGCAGTCAATGCCAGACCACCATCACCACCGACTGCCTGGGCACCCCCAGCGCGCAGCCGGAGGTCATCACCGGCGGCGACGTCGCCGGTCGAGTGAATCCCGCCACCGGAGCGATCGAACCCGACGGCTTCATCAACCAGTTTGATGTCGTCCGCCTCGTCGACCTCTACTACAAGGGCCAGTACAACCCCTGCGTGGACCTCGATCAGAACGGTACGCTGACCCTCGGCCCCATCACCATCGGTGGGGTCCAGTACTGCGGTGACCTTCCGCTGATGCAACTGATCTTCGGTGCGTGCCAGGCCTCCTGCAGAACCCTTTTGGATGGGACCCCCGCCAGCCCGAACCCCTGTGACGCCGCAGCCACCACACCCGGCTGCCGAGACACCAACTGCTGTGCGCTGGTCTGCCTCGTCGACGACCTCTGCTGCGAGACCAACGGAACCGGCTGGGACCAGAATTGCGTGGCACTTCAGGACCAGCTCTGCACCCAGACCGGCGGCGACTGCCTGGTCGCCAGCCAGAGCCCAGGCTGCCTTTCCAGCGCCTGCCAGGCGGCGGTCTGCCAACAGAACCCGCTCTGCTGCCTCACCGCCTGGGATCAGACGTGCGTGGATCTTGCGGGCCTGCTCTGTCTGGACATCCTCTGCGAGGAAAACGCCATCAACCCCGCCAACTGTGCGGTCGACAAGTGCGGTGAACCGGGCCTCGGCTCCTGCTCGATCGCGCACTTCGGTGGCGGCTGTGCCGATGCCGCCTGTTGCGCAATCGTCTGCCAGGCCGATCCGGCCTGCTGTGATACTGGCTGGGATGCCGCCTGCGTTCGATCCGCCTCGCTGACCTGTTCCTCGGTGACCAGCTACTGCGGCAACACCAGCCCCAACGACAACTGTTTCACCCCCGGGGTCTCCCTGGATGTGTTCGCCCCCGCCCGAGGCTGCCAGGACTTCGATTGCTGCACCACGGTGTGCCAGTTCGATCCCTACTGCTGCCTGGTGACCTGGGACGAGAACTGTGCCGAAAATGCCGTGGACGCCTGCGCTCGCTACAACAACTGCGGTGCGATCGGCACCGGAGACTGCATTCAGGAACCCGAGGAAGGCGAGGAACCACCCCTCGTCAGCTCCGGATGCAACGACATCAACTGCTGCAACAACGTGTGCGCCGTGCTTCCCAACTGCTGCGAAATCGAATGGGACCAGAGCTGCCGCGAAAAGGCCGAAGAACTCTGCACCAACTGCGGTGACACCAATGCCGGCGGCTGCTTCGACACCACCAACAACAGCCCCGGCTGCAACAACGCGGACTGCTGTCTCAAGGTCTGTCTCATCGACGAGTTCTGCTGCGACGAGGCCCTCGGCGTCTGGGACCAGCAGTGCGTGCTGTACGCCGAAGCGGTGTGCGACCCCGCGACCGCGGTCTGTGGCAAGACCAACACCCGAGGGTGCTTCGTCGCCAACACCGCCGCCGGATGCCGAGAGAAAAGCTGCTGCGAAGAGGTCTGCGAAACCTTCGACCCCTACTGCTGCGAAATCAGCTGGGATGCGATCTGTGCGGCCACCGCCCTCAGTGTCGACAGCTGCCTCGCCGCCAACAACTTCGACGCCTTCGGCCCCTGCCTCGAACCCCACGGCGGCAAGGGATGCAACGTCCCCGCCTGCGCCGCGGCGGTCTGTGCCCTGCCCGGTCAATTCGCCTACGAGTGCTGCGAGGTCCAGTGGGACCAGAACTGCGCCGATCTCGCCGCGCAGCTCTGCTACGACCTGCTGGTCTGCCCCTCCGACGCGCTCTGCACCCAGGCCCACTCCGGCGTCGGATGCGAAGACCCCTACTGCTGCAACGTGGTCTGCACCCTTCAGCCCAGCTGTTGTGAAAACAACTGGGACGATACCTGCGTCTCCCTGGCCGCACAGTACTGCGATTCCGCAAGCGAACCCTACTGCCCCTGCGAGGGCAGCTGCTTCCAGCCTCGGCTCATCGACATCAACGACCCCACTCGCCCCCAGCCTGGCTGTGATGACGCCTCCTGCTGCGCAGCGGTCTGCACACTCCAACCCAGCTGCTGTGAAACGATCTGGGACAGCACGTGCGTGACCCTCGCCGAACAGTACTGCTGCAAGGGTGGACTCTGTGGCGACTACTGTGCTGGCAGCTGCCTCGAGGTGAGCAACACCCCCAACTGCAGCGACCCCGCCTGCTGTGCGGCGGTCTGTGCCCTGCGACCCTACTGCTGTGAATCACGCTGGGACTCGGGTTGCGTGCAACTCGCTGCCGAACGCTGCCTCAGCGGCTGCGGCATCCCCACATCGGGCAGCTGCTTCGTGGGCAAGGCCGGCACCGGCTGCGAAGACCCCGAGTGCTGTGCGGACGTCTGCGAACAGGACTCCTACTGCTGCCAGGTCTCCTGGGACAGCGCCTGCGTGCAGTTGGCTCAGACCAGTACCCAGTGCGATGCTCCAGAATGCGGTGGCTTCGACACCGGCAACTGCTGCGAGATCAACGGCAGCCCCGCCTGCAACAACGAGACCTGCTGCGAAGCGGTCTGCCTGTTGGATGAATTCTGCTGCGAGGGTGCCTGGGACGACTTGTGCGTCTCTCTGGCCCGCGAGAGCACCGCCTGCGACGACCTCAGTGGATGCATCACCGGCGTAAGCAAGTGTGGCGACGACACGGTCACCGCCTGCGCTGGTGGGTGCTGCAGCGCCAACGGGAGCCCTCTGTGCAACGACCGGTACTGCTGCGAAGCGGTCTGCCAGCTCGACAGCTACTGCTGTGACAACGAGTGGGACGTCTACTGCGCCCAGCAGGCACGAACCACCTGCAACTACAACGACGAGAACAGCAACACCAACCCGTTGCTCGATGCCTGCCCGCAGCCCAAGTGCGGCGAAGCGGGGACCGGCAGCTGCTGCCTTCCCAACGGCACCGCACTCTGTGACGACGAAGCCTGCTGCAAGGCGGTCGGCCTGATCGACCCCTACTGCACCAGCGTCACCTGGGACCAGGCCTGCGTGACGATCGCCGTGACCAACGGAGCCTGCGACTGCACCGGCGGCACCCAGTGCGGCGATCCTGCCTCCGGCGACTGCTGCGAAGCCAGGAACACCCCGTACTGCGAGAACGGCGCCTGCTGCACCACCGTCTGCACCATCGACCCGACCTGCTGCGAGATCTCCTGGAGCCCGGACTGTGTGATCTGGGCCGAGTTCTACTGCAGCGACATCTGCCCTGGCGACGGAGGCGCTCCCCTGCTCAGTCCGTGGGCACCGCTTCCTTCGAGCGCCTTCCCCTCGACGAAACCGAAGGTCAAACCACCCAAGGTCAAACCACCCAAGGTCAAGATCAAAAGCAAGATCCAAAGCAGCGATGGCGCCAAGGGGATCGGGCCGTCCGGGGCCCCCACGCCCAAGAAGAAGGCCAAGAACTGACACGCACCCCTCGATGAACCCGACCAAACGGTTCAGCCCCAGGCCTTCCAATCGCCACCACTCAGAAAGAAAAATCCCACCCCCTGCCAGTGGCAGGAGGTGGGATGCTGCATGGGGACACCAAACCCCGAAGTTGGTCGAGTCAGTTCTTCCAGCTGCCCAGGAGCATTGCCAGGTCCTGACCGTCGGTGATCTGGTCGCCGTTGATGTCGCCACCGTCGTTGGTGTTCCAGCTCGCCAGAAGAGTGGCAAGGTCCTGACCGTTCACGGAGCCGTTGCCATCAAGGTCGGCAGGATCCGCGGTTTCGACCGGGGTGCCGTCGAGGCAGTCCAGGAAGAGCTGGCCGCCACCGATCAGAAGGTTGTCGAGCACACCGTCGAACTCCAGTTGCGTGCACTCGTTGAGGCCGCCACCACTGACGACTCGGACGGCCACACCACCGATTTCAGCGCCGTCGATTTCCGCGAAGACGTCGAAGATGCGCAGGTCACCGTTGATGCCGAGGTTGAGCACACCGCCGTGGTCGGCCGCAGTGATCGAGACGCGTTCCATCGAACCCGTGGTGCTCTTGAAGTCGTGGTCGACGCTGGCTGCGTAGACCGCGAGTTCCTGACCTGCACCGCAGGCGAGCATGGTGGGCTGGGCGAAGGCGCCGCCTTCGGTCAGAGCCGTTCCGTAATCGACCCAGTAGCTGCCGATCGTGCATCCGACGCCGACGGTGTCGAAGGTATCGGAGATCACGAAGTCGATCGCAGGCACCTCGTCGTAGCTGAGGCAGGGACCGGGGTTGGAGTTGCCTGAACCGGTGCTCAGCCACTGCAGGCAGTCGACTGCGGTTTCTTCACCGCCGACGATCAGAGTGTCGATGTGACCGGAGATCTCGACCACGCCGCATTCGTTGCTGCCACCGCCGCTGGGGATGGTGACCGTGCATCCGCCGAGACTGATGCCGTCGAGATCGATCCAGTCCGCAGCCCAGACGCGGGCACCGTTGATGCCGAGGTTCACGCCGGGGCCGTAGTCGCCGACGCGCATTTCAAGATCGTTGACTCCGGAGAGACCTGCGAAGTCGAATTCGACGGCCGAAGAGAAGTGACGTGCTTCATGGACATCACCACAGGACCAGTTGGCGTTGCTGATCCGCACTTCGCCATCGATCGCAAGGTCCAGTGCGTTGATGTAGGGAACCACCATGCAGGGGATGCCGACGGTGGTGAAGGAATCGGCGGTCGCGTAGTAGCTGCCCAGTGCCAGGTCGTCGAAGGTGGGCTCCGCACAGGTATCGGGGGTGTCCACCCACCCTTCCTGAAGTGCGATCGATACGACCTCGGTGTCTCCACGAAGCAGGATCCGAGTGCAGTCGCCGCTGAAGCCACCGCTGAGGATCTCGATCCTGACGCCACCGATGTAGCTGTTGTGGTAGGCCATCCAGTCACCGGCGTAGGCGATGGGTGAACCGTTGACCGTGAGGTTGATCTGGCCGCCGTTGTGACGAGAGAGGATGACCATGTCGGTCTGGACGCCGATCGTGCCACCGAAGTCGAACTTCGCGGTGATGTTGTTGAGATCCAGTCGATGCATCGTGTTGCAGGTGTCGGAGCCAAGGATGCGTGCTTCGCCGTAGCCCGTGCCGCCGGTCAGCCAGGGCATCGGACCAAAGGAATAGAAGACGCCGTCGGAGGTATCCGAGTCCGCGACGCTGTAGCCGGTTCCCAGGGTGACGTCGTCGAATCCGGGGAAGTCGGCGGCGGCCAGCGAGGTGGCGAGTGAAAGGCCAAGCCCGGCAATCAGGGTGCGGGCACGAAGTGTGGTGGTGGTGAGGTTGGTCATGGTTCTGTCTCCAGGGTTCCGAGGTCTTGTTTGGTGCCCTTCGCAGCAGGAAGGACGATTCATTGATCACACACCCCTTTCCGCTCCGCCCGAGGCGATCTCGCAGCACCGGGAGGAAAACCCACCAACAGAATCAAAAAAAGGCCCTGATACGCGCTGAGGGCGGCAGGAAGCCGATCAAATAAAGCACGCCCTCGGCCGAAGCCGAGGGCGTGCGGTCAGTCTGTGGTTGAAAGAAGTGGCTCTCAGCGAGCGAGCGAACCCATCGGGTCCCAGGCCGGGAGCACGATCGGCTCCTCGTCGAAGGCCGCCTGCAGCGACTCGGGCAGGGTCGACTTGCGGGCCGCGATCTCGAACATGTACTCGTCGAACCAGGAATCGTTCATCGTGTAGTAGCCTTCCCGGCCGCTCTTGTCGGCGCCCCAGGAATTCTCGACCCGCCAGCGACGCGGTGCGCCATCGGCCACGTCGACACCAGTGAAGAGCATCGCATGCGTCATCAGGGTCTGGTGGTGCTCGAGTCGCTGGGCCTTGTTCATCGAGAACGGCGCGCCGTAGACATCCTCGTAGCGGAAGAGGTCCTTGTCCCAGAGACCGAGTTTGCGATCCATCTGGGGACCGACATC
>NHEC01000017.1 GCA_002171655.1 Planctomycetes bacterium TMED75 | reverse complement strand
CGGATCCAACTCCAGACGATTCCGTCAGCCGGTCCAGTCGGCCAGCAGCAGCGTGAGGTCCTGGCCGTCCACGATGCCGTCCTCATTGAAGTCGCCCGGTCCCGACTGCCCCCACCCGGAAAGCAGGATCGTCAGGTCCGAACCATTCACCTGGCCATTGGCATCGAGGTCACTCGGCGACAGCGCCGCCATGATCGAAAGAGTCCCCGAACCGATCGCCTCATTTTCCCAGCCACCCACTCGGAGCAGATAGGGCGTGCCGCCAACGATCTCGAATTCCATTTCAGAGGTGTTCTGGGCGCATTGCGGGTTCTGGTCGTTGCAGGCGACCACCGCCCCGGCACAGGAGCCTTGATAGGCGACGAGCCAGGTATCGAAGTCCGCGTCGCCACAGGTCGAAACGGTCGCCTGACCGGAATAGGGCGCGACCCAGCGGAACCAGATGTCGTTGCTGGGCTGCTGCTCGCCATCGGACCAGCAAGCCTCATCCAATGGCGCATTGCTGGAGGTGGCTCCGTCGGTGACGAAGGCACGCTCACCCACGCTGATCTGCACGGCATCCACGCATTCATCGGCGGTCTGGAGTTCGAAGCCGGGCCGCATGCTCAGTTCCAGCACATGGACTGCCGACTCGGCTCCCCGGTCCAGAAGCACCGCGGCGAGTTCGCGGGGCGAACCACCTTCATTGGTCTTGCTGGTGGAGAGTCCGGTCACCACGCCCGTCTGCAGAGCCTGGTAGCCAGTGATCAGCTGGTTGGGATCCGCGGAATCCACGGCGATGTAGTCCAGATAGGCCATTCCCCCGGGAAATGATTGTGCCAGCAGCACGATGTCACGACCGCCCAGACCGGTTCCGATGACGCCAAGCTGAGGTGTGTCACCCAGATCAACGTAGATGTCCAGGAGATCCAGGACACCGGATCCGGTGCTACCGATCATCCAGAGCTGTTTCACGCCTTGGTCATCCACCAGCAGAGCGAAGTCATCAAGTCCATCATCCGCGGACCCGGGGAAGTCGACGAAATCACCCGCCACGACCGCCAGGGGGGTCGCGAGGCCGAGCCCGTAGAGTACCGGCGCGCTCCAGGTGGCTCCGGAAGGGACCAGGCGCCCCTGCTCGTCGATGTAATCGGCAAGACCGGTGAAGGTTCGAACGACCATCAACGAACTCGTCTGGTTGAGGACCACCAGGTCGTCGCTGCCATCGCCGTTGAAATCCCCCACTGCCATGTCGGATACGGCGTAGTCGAAGAGATCTTCTGCGTCGACGCCGGGGTAGGGCCCCGCGCCTCCCTGTCCCGAACCGCGACGTCCCCCGGTCGCGGCGGAGACCGTGTTGGGACGCCGAACGCCGAGCACCGCCTGACCCTTGGTTCGAGGGTTGGCTTCGAGTCCGCCTCCGGCCAAGGCACCCTCCGGTTCGGGAAGGTATTCGTGCGCCAGGAGGAACTCCGACTGCGGAGCCAGGTCGTAATCGGTGATGTCTTCCGGGGCACCCTGTCCGGAGGGCGCATCGCATCCGTAGTAGAGTAGGAAGTCTTCGTCGTAGAGTCCGGTGTCCTTGTCACTGTGCGCGATCAGGACGTCCCCACGGGCATAAACCAGTTGCGTACCACCCCCGGGACCGTTGTTGAGGCAGGTGGGGAAGCTACCATCGAGGCAGCAGCCTTCAAAATCGGAGCCCGGCCGCGGAGCGATCAAGTCATAGCCACCGGTTCCATCCGGGCGAATCGGAAGTATCTGACCGCCCAACTCCGGGTCAAGGACCAGAATGTCGTGGGCATTCACTGGATCGCGGTACAGCGGTCGAACGAGCACATCGACCGAACTGGCGGGCAGGCCGTTGATCCGATCCCGTTCAACCATCAGCACCGAATCGCCGAGGGTCAGATCACAGGCATCCGGAACTCCGTTCTGATCGAGATCCGCGAGGTCCTCGCACGCGTCGATGGTTCCGTTTGCGTTGCAGTCGGTGGCAAGCCCCGACTCGATCTCCTGAGCATCATCGACTCCATTGCCGTTGCAGTCCGAGCTGCAGAAGAGGGGGACCCCTTCCAGATCGAGGATGTTCCCGAACCAGTCACCACCGGTGTTCCCACAGGCATCGAACTGATCGACGAAGGTCTCGACCGCGGTCCCGGCCAGGCCACCCGCACGCTGTGCGGTGTTCGAGAAGAGGCTGCACCCGATCAGGCGGGATGACCCGTCACTGCGAACGGCCCCCCCGATCTCGTCCGCGGAATTGGCGGTGAACGTGCAGCCGTCGAACTGGCATGAGACGACCGAGGCGGCTCCCCCGAAGCGCCCCCCCTCGTTGGAGGTGAAGCTCGAGTCGGTGCAGCTGGCGGATGCGGCGGCACCAAGCCTCAACGCTCCACCATTGCCAAGTGCGATGTTCGAATCAAATGTGCAGGCGATGATCTCCACCTCCAGGGCACCATCCGCGGCATGGATCGCTCCACCTGACCCGTCCGAGATGTTCGCCGAGAAGATGCAGTTGATGGCCTGAAGAAAGCCTCCGGTCTCGACCGCGACGGCACCACCATCACCAGTGGAGATGTTCCCGTCGCAGGTCACGCTCCCGAGATACGCTTGTCCTCCGGTGCGGACAGTCATCGCCGAACCGGACGGACCGGCATTGCCGACCAGTCTCGCGAATGCCATCCCCAGCACCCCGGAGTCGACCTGGATGCCCGGTGAGCCTCCGCTGATCGTGAGGTTCGCGACCGTCACCTCCCCGCCGTCGATGCGGACGACCGGACCGTCCACGCCTGGCTCGAGGACAGTCAGTTCGGCACCGGCACCCGCGAGGCCGATGTCCTCGAAACCACGCAGGTCGACGCTCTCGGAGAAGCTCCCCGGACCGATACTGATGAGATCCCCGTTGTTGGCGTCGAGAAGCGCGGCATCGATGGTGTCGTAGTCGCCGGGCACTGTTCGAATCACGTACCCGGGGCAGTCCACCGCACCGCCGGGTCCACCTTCGATCATGTTGTCGCCGACGTTCGCCCAGTTCGCACCGGGGGCGAAGGGCGTTGCGGAATTGCCGCAGATCGTCGACCCACTGATCGTGTAGTCAGCCGAGCCGAATATGTACTCCGAACCCACCTGGTGAAAGATACACCCGGTGACGACCACGGGGTCGGCACCGAAGATCGTCAGGGCATTTCCGAAGATCGCCTGCGCCGAGGTGATCCGCTCGAAGAAACAACTGGAGACATCGCCACTGCTGACCAGAGCGGTCCCGGTGAAGTCACAACCCGAGCAGGTGCTGGGCACCTCGAGGACCACGGTTCCACAATTGACGAAGTCGGATCCCAGGACGCTCACCTCGCCGTCGTTGCCCGTGTTCCAGACCGAGAGGCCGCGCGACGGCAGGTCACGGAAGGTGGATCCGACGATGAGAAGTTCGTCCGCACGCACCTGGACACCACTGGCATTCGACGGGTCAATCGAATTCTGATTGAGATCGAGGTACTCGAACCGTGAATGCTCCACGGTATTTCCGATGAAATTCACGGAGCTGCCCTGCATGCCCTCGATCAGAATGTCCGAAGGTCCCGAGCTGTATCCACCGGAGACACTGAATCGACCCAGACTGTTCTGGAAGGTGCAGGATTCGATGTTGAATTCCGTCTCGAGTCCCCGGACGGCCAGAGAGGCTCCGAGCGCCGAATTGCCGAATTGAAGTGGAATGTCGGCGATCACCTGATTCCCATCAAAGACACAATTGTAGAAACGGGAAAACCCGGTCAGGTCCTTGAGGTAGACCGCGCCACCCTCGCAGACATTGAATTCGTTTCCGGATTCGAATGACCGCTCGGCCGAATTGCCGCGAAAGAGGCAGTCGGTCGCGAATATCGAACCGCCTTCGATGTAGACCGCCCCGCCCCGCGCCGTACTTGTCGCGAACTCGGGATTCCCACCGTTGTCGGTGAATTCACAGTTCGCGAGAACCACGGGTGAATACAAGGAACGAATCGAGGGCCCGTCATAGAAGTATCCGCCGTTTCCCCGGAACGTGCAATCGTTCGCTGTCAGGCTCGAGGCAAAGTTGAGTCGGACGGCGGCCAAGTTGTCATCCAGCTCGCAGCTGGTCAGCACGAGGTTGGATCCACTGTCGCCAAAGATTCCGATTCCATCGCTCATGACCCTGAAGTCGGTGAGCGAAAGGGTGTCTCCCCCGTTGACGACGACCTGCGTGCTGCCCGGATTGAAGCCGGGGGTCTCAAGGATGACCATCGAACCAGGCACCTGCGAGCGGATCGTGAACGTATCTCCCATGATTCCGGGTGTTTCGATCGATTCGGCATAGGTTCCCGGTGGAACCAGAATCGTCCTGCCGGTTCCGGAGGCGAGGTCGATCGCTTCCTGAATCGTGGCGGCATCCACCCCAACGACAATGCAGTCCTCATCGGGAGCCGCACTCAGGGGAAGTGCGAAGCAGGCCACGGCAAGGAAGCTGAAAAAAATGGTCTTTGGATGAGGCATGGTCTTTCCTCCACGGGTGGCCAGAACGGTACGAGTCCATTCTTGAATAGACTATTCATCCACGATTGTGACGGGTGAAGGTGGCTAATTTGCAGCGAATCTCGGGAAAGAGAATAAAACAGATTTACAGGCTCACAGGGCGGATTTGAGTCGCTGCCGCAGCGCCCTGAGGGACTGCTGGGGAGCAGTCCCCTCATCGAACGGAGCCCGAAGCTCTTGAAGCAGAATCAGCTGGGCCTGCGCTTGATCGAGTTGATTCATCCGAATGCAGAGTTCCACCAACAGAGCGCGCAGGGGCGCCTCTCCGGGAGACTCGGCGAGTCCGTCGTCTTCCAGCAGTTCAAGCGCCTGCAGTACGTCGGACTCCGCCTCGGAAAGGCGTTCAAGATCCATCAGGATCCGAGCCCGGGTCATGAGAGTGTGCGCACGGAATCCGGCATCCAGCCTCGGAACATCAAGGGATTCACCAAGACGATCCAGCGCGAGGTCGGTGGCGTCGGCGGCGTGCAGAAACCGGGCACGATTTCGCAGGTTCATCGCTTCCATGAAGCCCATTTCGAGACCGGATCGGTACGGGGGCGTGTCACTTGTGAGCGCCACGTCGAACACCACTGCATCGTCGAGCAGGCCATCGATTTCCATTCGACAGAGTTCGACCATGAATGTGGACTCGCTCCCGTGCATCTGGGCGTAGAGCTCATGCGCCTGTTCGTAGAACTCGAGTGCCTCTCCAAGTTGATTTCGGGCCAGCCGCGCATACCCCAGGCTCAGCAGACTCATCGCGAGTGCACTGCCCTCGGTTTCGGAAAGCGAGGTGCGAATTTCCATCGCACGCACGATCATCGGCTCCCCTTCCTCAAGCAATCCGGCATCAATGAGCATCCGACCATGAAAATCAAGCGCTTCGGCCAGCTGAAAGGAAATACCCTCGGTGGCCAGCTGATCGATCTGTGCACGATAGTGGACACTTGCTCCGTCGTAGTCGCCAGCATTGTGGAGCGCGAAGGCACGAACCCCGTGCACCTGTGGAGTCCCCTCATCCATCTCCGGTAGAACCGAAAGTGCTTGCGTCTGATTGCCCTGAGCCTGGAGTGCCTGGGCCAGGAGATAGCGAAGGGCATCGGAATCGAAGTACTGTTCATCGATCGAGGTCGTCGCCAGAAGATCCAGACCCGACTGTGCACTGCGAGCGGACTCCGCGTATTCACCAAGGGTGAAGAAGATCGACGAGTAGAGTGCGCACAATCGAACTCGGACTCGGGGTTCGAGCCCCTCGTCCTGCGCGACCGATCGGTATCCGGAATTGAAGAAGTCGATCGCACGCAGATCCTTGCCTCCCCCGTAGGAGGGGTCCAGATCTCCAAGCGATCCCTCGACGAAGGCAAGCGTGCTTTCGGTCTCGCGGGCGGCACGCTCCGCGGCGATTCGCTTGGAATTGCTGTACAGAAAGGCGGCGATCATGACCAGAAAAATCGCACCCAGGGCGGACACACCGACCCGGTTGCGACGAACGAACTTGCCCGCGCGGTACAGGTTCCCGGGTGGCCCTGCATGAACCGGCTCGTGGCGGAGATATCGCGCGAGATCATCGGCCAGACTGGTCGGGGTTGCATATCGTCGATCGCGATCTCGCTCGAGCGCCTTCGCCATGATCCAGTCCAGATCACCGGACAGCTGCCGCCGGAGCCCACGTGCATCCAGGCCTCGTTTTCCAGCGATGTCCTGAGCCTGCTCCGGATTCTGGTTCATGATCTCTTGGTACTTCACACTTGCGTAGGGCACTTCCCGTTCACACAGGAGTTTCTGCAGCCCGAGGAGTCCACTCTGTTCACGCGCCTTTCGAATCGTCTGGCTGTCGACCACGACCCGGCCCACCAGAAGTTCGTAGAGCACCGCACCCAATGAATAGACGTCGGCTCGAACATCCACATCCTGTCCGGTGAATCCCGTCTGCTCCGGAGCCATGTAGTGCGGAGTACCGATGAACTGACCCTCCACGGTCTGGGCTTCGGAGCCGAGCAGATCCGCATCGACCGCCTTCGCGATCCCGAAGTCGATGACTCGGGGAATGCAGGAGTCGTGATCCTTGCCGACCATGATGTTTCCGGGTTTGAGATCCCGATGAATCACACCCTTTGCGTGTGCATGCTGAATTGCTTCACAAACATCCATGAACAATCTGATTCGACCTTCCAGGTCAAGCTGGTAGGTGTCACAGAATCCATCGATCGGTTCGCCGTCCACAAATTCCATTACGAAGTAGGACAGGCCTTCGTCGGTCACTCCCGCTTCGATCACCTTGGCGATACCGGGGTGACTCATCAGCGCAAGGGCCTGCCGTTCTGCATTGAATCGAGCCAGCACGTTCTGGCTTTCTATGCCGGGACGAACGACCTTGATCGCAACGTCACGCCGGATAGGAGCTTCCTGGTGCGCCAGGTACACCACACCGAATCCTCCTTCTCCGAGCAGCCGGCTGATTCGATAGGGACCAATGTGATCAAGGTTGAAGATCGCGAGTCCAGGTGGAAGCATCGCCTCACTCGAGGGCTCCAGAGTCGAGGCATCGATCGTCTCCGCGTCGTGGTCGGCTGTCGAACGATCTGGTTCATCCTGGCTGGTCATGAAAAAACCTCGTTGTGGCGAGCCCTCGTCGAGGGGCAGTGAAGACCATGAAACCTATATTCGGACGTACAAACGACAGTTTCAGGCAGATCCTGTATACTGGCTGGGCTCCCGATCGGACATTTGTTCAGGCCGATTGAGGGCCCTGATCTTATGGAAACTATTCAAGGGATTCCTGTTTCTTCCGGTATCGCCATTGGACGAGCTTTCGTCCTGGATGCGGTTGAGCGGTACGTTCCGGAACGCAGGATCCGCCCCGAGGATGTGGAAAACGAGATAGAGCGACTCTGGCTGGCCATCGGAGGGGCACTGGACGAGCTGACCGCCCTTCGGACCAAGACCGAAGAGGAGCTGGGCGCCGACCCGGCAAAAATACTCGATTTCCACATCGGAATCCTGCAAGATCCCACCTTGATGACTCCGGTTCAGGATCGGATTCGAGACGGACTGGTCAACGCAGAACGTGCGGTCGCAGAGCGGTTCGAGCAACTCGCTCAGCAATTCAGGACGATGGGCAGCGCGGTCTTCCGCCAGAAGGCCAATGACATCATCGACCTGGATCGGCGAGTGCTTGGACGCCTGCTCGGACAGACCGACGACCGCCTGTCGGAGATCGATGGCGCGGTCGTGCTTGTGGCACACGAACTCACACCCAGCCAGGCGGCATCGATCGATCGATCGAAGATTCTCGCAATTGCGACGGACGCAGGCGGTCGGACCAGTCACACCTCGATCATCGCACGAGCACTTCAGATTCCATCTGTGGTGGGATGCCACGCGCTCACCAACACCACCCAGGATGGTGACAAGGTAATCATCGACGGTGAACAAGGGGTCGTCCTGGTGCGTCCGGAGTCCGCGACCGTCGAGTCCTATACGGAACGCCAGACTGCGCAGCGGGCGAAACGACTTGAATTGAGGAGTTTCAGCGAACTCGAGCCGGTCACTCTCGACGGTACCCGGATCAAACTGCTGGGCAACATAGAATTTCCCGAAGAGGCTACCACCACCCTCGAAAACGGCGGGGATGGAGTGGGACTCTACAGGACCGAGTTTTTGTGGCTGACTCGCAACCATGCCCCTTCCGAGGAAGAGCAGTTTGAGGCCTACCGAAAAGCACTGGAGTTGCTCAACGGACTCCCCTTGACCATTCGAACGCTTGACCTGGGCGCGGACAAGTACACGCAGCAGCAATCGGAGGAACCGGAACGGAACCCATTCCTGGGACTTCGCAGCATCCGATACTGTCTGCAGAATCTGCCGATGTTCAAGACCCAGCTGCGTGCCATCGTTCGCGCCTCAGCTTTTGGCCCGATGAAGATCATGTTTCCCCTGGTCTCGACGGTCATGGAACTGCGTCAAACCAAGATGCTGCTGAGAGACGTCTGCGAAGAGCTCGAGGAAGAATCGATCCCCTTTGATCGAGACCTGGAAACAGGGATGATGGTGGAGGTCCCGAGTGCCGCGTTGATGGCAAAGGTCTTTGCCACCGAAGTCTCTTTCTTCTCGATCGGGACCAATGACCTCATCCAATACACCCTTGCGGTGGACAGAGGAAATGAGCGAGTGGCCAACCTGTACACCGGAGCCCACCCAGCGGTGCTTCAGCTGATCAAGAGCGTGGTTCGAGCGGCGAGACGGCGAAGCGTCGAGGTGTCCATTTGTGGTGAAATCGCCGCAGAACCGATCTATACGATGTTGCTCATCGGGCTGGGTATCCGTACACTTTCAGTAGTACCCAGCCAGATCCCGTACATAAAGCGGGTCGTAAGGTCTGTGGATATAGAACGTTGCGAACGTGTCGCTCGAAAGATCGGCACCTTCGACTCGGAGCGACAGGTGCTGAATTGCCTTCGCGACGAGCTTAGAAAGGTAAACCCCGAGTCACTCACCGACTCCAGTGGAGACGCCTGACCCTGCAAGGACCCGGCCAACGGGATTGAGCAGGACAGCGCGAGACCCCTCGAGAACGTGTTGATCGGGAATCACAGGAACTCATGATTCGACGTACCACGTCGGGTCGAAAGGATCAGGCCTGCCAGACGAACGGCACGCATTGCAGGAAAGAGCGGATCGCCTCTCACTTGGAGACATCTCCGGGCGAACCGACTGAATCTAAGGATCAGCTGAGTATCGAACACTGCGCGACGCAGCGCTCGTAAAGGCATGCCTCCAGACGCTGAAAGCTGGTGGCCACGATCACACTCTTCCCACACATGCAGTTCGACCGATCAACTGAGCCGGCAAGTAGATGAACGGCCCCGCCACAGCGAATGGATCGAACGCCCACCACGGCCGCCCCTTGGGTACACGCCGCGGAGGTGCTCGTCGACTGCCATTGTGTGCAACCCGCCAGTTTCAAGCTTGCCCGCAGCTGCCGCATGGAGCTTTATCAAAGTGCCGCACAGCAATCACACCCCCGACACATCCGACTCGACGGAATTCTCGAACTCGAATCGAGAGGACACCGGTTCGGTAAGTCGCAAGGCTACCTCGAAAAAGAAAACTGGAAGTAAGAAGGCGGCCGCAAAGAAGGTCGCCAAGAAGAAGGTGGCGACCAAGAAGAAGGTCGCCAAGAAGGCGGTCACTGAGAAGGCTGCTGCCAAGAAAGCCGCCACCAAGAAGACCCCCACCAAAAAGACCCCCACCAAGAAGACTGCTGCCAAGAAGACTGCTGCTAAGAAGACTGCTGCTAAGAAGACTGCCAAGAAGGCCGCTACCAAGAAGGTCACCAAGAAGGCTGCCGCCAAGAAGACCACGACCAAGAAGGCCGTCACTAAGAAGACCGCTTCAAAGAAGCTGACTCCCAAGACCGAAGCGAGCAAGGAAACAGTCGAAACCAAGACGACGCCTGCGGCGCCAGATCCCGACAAGAAAAAGGAAAAGGACGTCAGCTCCGAAGGCAGGAAACGCAAACGTTCCTCGTCATCGAAGAAAGACGGTGGCAAGAAGGGATCGAAGAAGGGAAAAAAGAATTCGACTTCGGAAGAAGGATCCAAGAAGGATTCCAGTTCGAGCAACAAGAAGTCAAAGAAGTCCTCTGATCGAGGGCGCCAACGTCGTGGTGCACGCCGACACGGTGACGCACTTCCCGAAGCGGAAAGCGGACCGACCCCGGAAAACCGGGTGATGTTGGTCAACGAGATCCCGGGTGAAGAATGCCGGATCGCACTTCTGGAAAACGGTCGGATCGACGAATACTTTGTCGAACGTGCGTCGAGTGCGACGGTCGTCGGCAATATCTACAAGGCTCGCGTGACCAACATCGAACCGGCCATCCAGGCGGCTTTCGTGGACTTTGGGCTTGGTGAATCCGGATTTCTCCACGTCTCAGATCTCCACCCCAAGTACTTCCCCGGTTCGGAGATGGTCGAGCAGGTCGGAAAGAAGATCCCCCGCAAGCAACGACCTCCGATCCAGGATGCGCTCAAGAAGGGGCAGGAGATTCTGGTCCAGGTCCTCAAGCAGGGAATCGGAACCAAAGGCCCCACGGTCACAAGCTACCTCTCGATTCCGGGCCGACTCATGGTGATGATGCCGGACATGGATCGCATCGGGGTCAGTCGAAAAGTTGCCGACGACGAGCAACGAAAGAAGATGCGGGGAATCCTCGACTCCCTGGACCTCCCTGAGAAGTTTGGGTTCATCGTGCGCACCGCTGGATTCGAGTCCTCGAAACTCGAGCTGAGACGGGATGTCGCGTACCTCAAGCGTCTCTGGGATCAGATGGACCGGCGCATCCAAAACACCGGTGCACCCTGTCTTCTGTATGCGGAAAGCGACCTGCTGATCAGAACGATTCGTGATGTGCTGGACTCCAGCATCAAGACCATCGTTTCTGATCACCCCGCTGCCTTCGAACGTGCCACCAACTTCCTCAAGGTCTCGGGAGTGACCAGTGGTCCAGAGATCAGATACTACGACCGCAGCATGCCACTTTTCAGCGCGTTCGGAGTCGAGAAGCAGATCGCAAATCTCCACCTGAAAGAGGTGCCACTCAACTCCGGTGGTGCGCTGGTGATCGAACAGACCGAAGCCCTGGTCGCAATCGACGTCAACAGTGGCCGGAGCCGGTCGGCAAAGGATTCCGAGACCAATGCCTACGAAACCAACAAGGAAGCGGTCGATGAAATCTGCCGCCAGCTGCGCCTTCGTGACCTTGGCGGACTCATCGTCAATGACCTCATCGATATGCGACACCAGAAGCATCGAGAAGAGATCGAACGTCGCATCATGCGAAACCTGAAGCGTGATCGCGCGAAGTCTACGGTGCTTCCAATCAGTGATTTTGGAATCGTGGAGATGACCCGCCAGCGCATGCGGCCCAACACCAAGAAGGCCAACTTTGAATTGTGCCCCACCTGCGAAGGTACTGGCGAAGCACCCCGTCCGGATTCAGTAGCTGCCGATGCATTGAGAAGAGCCGCGGTGGTCCTTGAGGATGAGTCCGTTCGACGAATCGAGCTGGTGTGTTCCAAAGCGATTTCGACCATCCTCAGCGTGGAGAAGAAGAAGGAGATCGAGCGCTTCGAAGAACGAAGCAAGCGGAAGATCGACATCCAGATCAGCGACAAGATCGCTGAGAAGAGGGTGGACATCTACGCTTACGACGAAACCGGAGCGGACGTCGAAGTCTCCAAGAGCCTCAACCATAAAGTACCCAAGATCTCCGATCTCCCACTGGAAGTGGATCCGGATGATGCGCGAAGCGCCAGGAAATCCGGCAAGCGACGTCGGCGAAGAGGCCGAGGCAAGACCGCTCCCGCGGATGCCACCGCGATCGCACTGGCGGGCGGCTTTGAAATCGATGAAGAACTTGATGAATTGGACAACGCTCAGGAGGAATCCGACTCCAGAGAATCAGAAGGCAAGGACGGCAAGGACGGCGAGCAGGCCGAAGGTACCAAGAAGAAGCGGAAGCGCCGTCGACGAGGACGGGGCAAGGGACGAGCTGCCCGGGAAGCCCGCCAGCGAGAAGAGGATTCAAAGTCGATCCGGGTCTATGCACTCGCCAAAGAACTTGAAACGACCTCGAAGGAGATCCTCGAACGCTGTCGGGAAGAAGGCGGCTTTGATGAGCTCAAGAACCACATGTCATCACTGGAAGGTGAACCACTGCTCAAGGTGCGCGGCTGGTTCGCACCGGAACCGAAGCCCGCAGAGGAAGAGGCTTCCGGAACATCCGATTCCCCCCTTGAGGATGGCGAGAGTGACGAGAAGCCGAAGCGCAAGCGTCGCCGACGCAGAGGTCGCCGTGGCCGACGAAAGGATGCCGATGAGGAGTCCTCCGCCAGCGAGGATCCGTCCGAAAAGAAGGAAGATGAATCGAGCTCCGAGCAGACCTCCGAAGGCAGAGCCGACTCGACGGAAAGACACTCCGATGACTCGAATTCGGATGAAGATGATGATCGACCTCGAAAGCGCAGGCGCCGTCGACGAGGTCGACGACGGCGGAAGGCGGAATCCGAACAGGACGGAGACGACGGCGCGAACAACGAAAAGCAATCTGGTGAAGATTCCAATTCGAAGTCGGACGAGGATGGCCAGAGAGGCGGCAAGCGACACAAGAAACGCTCACGCCGTGACCGAGAGACAAAATCCGAGACGGGCTCCCCGACCAAGGATCCGTCGAACCAGCCCAGCCCTGCTCCGACGCCACCAAGCACCTCTGCACAGTCCGAGGATCCCCCCAAGGCGGCACCCAAACGGCGGTCGCTTTACGGAGGACGGATTCGACGCGTGAGTGGAATGAATCTGAATCCAGGTAAATGAGCGGCGCCAAATGAATCGGATCGTGATGGAACCAAGCCAATGATGCCCTACGACGGACCAAATTCAACCGAACGAACGGGACGGATCATCGTGCTTGGCTCGACCGGTTCGATCGGGATGAACACTCTGGAAGTGGTTCGACACCTGCGGGACCACTGTGGGATTGCGTTGGAAGTCGCGGGGTTAGCCGCAGGCAGACAGACCGAACTCTTGGCCAGACAGGCCGCTGAATTCCAAGTCGACCACGTGGCGACGGTGTGCACCGAAGCTCTTCAGCCACTGCAAGGTGTCGCACACGTGGCCAGCGGTCCGGATGCCGCGATGGAGCTGATTGATTCCGTCGCTCAACCCGGTGACTTCGTGGTGGGTGCGATCGTAGGAGCGGCGGGAGTGGGGCCGTGCCTTGCTGCACTGCAGAAGGGATGCGACCTGGGCCTCGCCAACAAGGAAGCACTGGTCGCCGCCGGCATGATCGTCATGGAAGCCGCCAACAAGTCCGGAGCAAGAGTCATTCCGATCGACAGCGAGCACAGCGCGATCTTCCAGTGCCTTCAGGCTGGTCGCCGACGCGAGGAAGTGTCGGGTCTGATTCTCACCGCCAGCGGTGGTCCGTTCCGGGAATGGGACACCAAGCGCATGCGAGGCGCCAGCGTCGAAGAGGCCTTGAATCATCCGACCTGGTCGATGGGACGAAAGGTCACGATCGATTCCGCGTCACTGATGAACAAGGCGCTGGAACTCATCGAAGCCCGCTGGCTGTTCGGGATGGTGGCCGACCAGCTGCAGGCGATCATCCACCCCCAGTCGATCGTCCACTCGTTCGTGGAATTCGTCGATCACTCGGTGATCGCCCAACTTTCACCGCCGGACATGAGACTCCCCATCCAATATGCACTGACCTGGCCGGACCGGGTCTCGGGCTGCGCGGACCGCACCGACTTCAGCGCCTTCAGCGACCTGATCTTCGAGCCGATCGATCACGAGAAGTTCCCGGCCATCAACACCGCGCTGGAAGTGATTGCGGGCCCGGATTCCGCCGGGGCGATCTTCAATGCGGCCAATGAGGTGGCGGTCGAAGCGTTCCTGGAAGGTCGCATCGCCTTTGGCAGCATCCTGGATTCGATCAGAACGACGCTCGAACGGTGCGAACCCGGTCCCATCACCACCCTCGAGGAGATCTGGGACATCGACCGGGAAGCCAGGCGCATCACATTGGAATGTCTGGCCAGCACGGCGGGAACCTGAATCGTTCTCAGCGTATCCTTTCCCATGAGCGGCGCCCCCCGGCCCGCCAGAGCGCAACCCCACGAGGCGAACAGAAACGAACATGGCTTTCTTTTCAACCGGATCAAATATCCTGCTCATCATCATCGGATTCGGGTTTCTGATCTTCGTGCACGAACTCGGGCATTTTCTCGCCGCCAAGTGGGCGAAGATTCGCACCGAAGGGTTCTGCGTCGGTTTCGGCAATGCACTCTGCTCCTATCGGATGGGAATCGGGTTCAAGTTCGGAAGCACCGACGCTGCCACCACCAGTCGGCTTGGGAAGCCTGCAAGTAAATGTTCTGCCGAGGAGTTGAAAGCCGCAGGAATTGGTGAGACGGAATATGCACTTCGAATGATCCCCCTCGGTGGCTACGTGAAAATGCTCGGCCAGGATGATCTGGACCCGGGAAGCAAGAGCCGGGATCCTCGAAGCTTCAATGCGGTCGGTATTGGAAAGCGCATGGTGGTGATCAGCGCCGGTATCGTGATGAACATCATCACCGCCGCGGTACTCTTCATTGCGGCATTCATGAGCGGTGTCCAGTTCAACGCACCGATCATCGGAGATGTCGTTCCTGGGCAACCGGCCGCAAAGACCGACATCCGATCCGGCGACACCGTGCTTGCGGTCAATGGAACTCCGATTCGAACCTTTTCCGATGTCGTGATCGCGGTTGCCTTTGCCAACCCCGGTGAGGAGGTTGAGTTTCAACTGGAGGGTGCGGAAGACGGGGCGAAGACCACCGTTCGAATGATCCCCGAGATGAATCCCCAGACGGGCCTGCTGGGGGTCGGACTGACTCCAGCCTCGAGCGCCACTCTCATCAAGGACCAGACCGCTTCGGAATACATTGCACCGCTCCTTGAAGGTGCGGGACTCGAAAACTCGGGAATCGGTCCCGGCTGGACGATCACTCGAATCGGTGATGAACCCATCAAGACCTGGAACACCTGGGCAGAAGGCATTGATGCCGCCAAGGGTGTACCGGTAGAGGTCACCTGGAAATCACCTCAAGGCGAGACCGTCAAGACTCCGATGGTCGGCACCCCCATGCTGGAGGTGATGCGCTATCCCGAATCAGTGCCTGCCGATGTACCTAACTATGAAACCGGCTTGCTGGGGATGTGCCCGCTGGTCGCGATCAGAATGGTGCTTCCGGACAGTCCCAATCTCGACCGAATTCAGCCGGGTGACGTCATCCTGCGAATAGGCACTCGATCAGGTCCCAATGATGTTGATTTCAGAAGGACCGTCAAAGCGAGTGCTGGCATGGAACTGCCGGTACTGGTTCTTCGAAACGGATCCAAGGTCGAGACCACCCTCGCCGTGAATGAAAGCGGTCAGGTCGGAGTGCTTCTCGGAGCAGCCCTCGAGGTACCGATGATCTCCCGCACCATGCCAATGGTCGGCGGAGAGACAATCGACTCCAAACCCCAATCAACGCCGATTGCCTCACTGGACCTACTGCCCCTGACCAGCATTATCAGCGTGGATTCCAAGCCGATCAGCGACTGGAGGACGCTGCGTGCAGCGCTTCAAGCCGCCGTGAAGGACACCTCGAAACCCACGACCATTCGAATGGAGATCGAGAATCCGACCAAGAACCGTGAACGCCAGCAGGTGGAGTTCAAGCTTGACCCACAACAGGCTCAGGTACTTGCGGACCTTGGGTGGACGCCACCACTGTCCATGGCGTATTTCGAGCCCCTCTGGACGACGCTGTCAGCTCAGGGCAATCCGCTGACCGCAGTGGAGATGGGCTTCAGCGAGACCAAGAAGACGATCATCCTCACCTACCTCACCATGTATCGACTGGTTCAAGGAACAGTCGGCGTCGAACAGCTGCGTGGCCCGGTCGGGATCGTTCACCTGGGCAGTCAAGTCGCGGACAGAGGAATGATGTATCTCCTGTTCTTCCTGGCGATGATCAGTGTGAACCTTGCCGTTCTGAACTTCCTTCCCCTTCCAATTCTGGATGGCGGGCACTTCCTGTATCTGGTTTATGAAAAGATCAAGGGCAAGCCGCCGTCCATCGGTTTCCAGAACGCCGCCGCACTTCTCGCATTGATGCTGATTGGCTCGCTCTTCATCATCATCACCTACTTCGATGTGACGCGACTCCTGGGATGACCGTCAAGAACGACGAAAAACCACGCGGTGCCCCGAGTCGATTCCGTGTGGTCAGCGCCGGAGTCATCGGAAATACTCTGGAGTGGTACGACTTCGCGATCTTTGGATTTCTCGCGCCTTACATCACGGCCGCGTTCTTTCCAGAATCCGATGAGATGGCCGGGATGATCAAGACCTTCGGGGTTTTCGCGGTGGGATACCTCATGCGTCCCCTCGGAGCCTTCGTCTTTGGCCACATCGGGGACCGAATCGGACGCCAGCAGGCTCTTTTTCTCTCCGTACTGCTGATGGCCGTCCCAACTTTTCTGCTGGGTCTGCTGCCTGGTTATGAAACCCTCGGGATTCTCGCTCCAATCCTGCTGTTGCTCCTTCGCCTGCTCCAGGGATTGTCGGTGGGTGGAGAATTCGCCGCTTCGATCACCTTTGTGAGCGAACTTGCCGCGAACCACAGACGTGGACTGCTTGGAAGTCTCACGGTGCTGGGTGCGATCGGAGGTTTCATTCTGGGCAGTGGAGTCAGTGAACTGGCCACGGCGATCCTCGGTGAGGAAGCGCTGATGCGCTGGGGCTGGCGAATTCCCTTTCTGCTGGGGCTGCTGCTCGCGATTGCGGGTCTTCTGATGAGGCGTTCACTTCCCGAAAGCGAACCCTTCGAATCCAACGCGATGGCTCATGACACCACCCCCCACCCCATTGTCGATGTCTTTACGAATCAATGGCGAAGACTGCTGACTCTCTCTGGAATCGTCTTCATGCAGGGGGTCGGGTTCTACATGATCTTCGTCTGGCTGCCCACTTACCTCGGCAAGATCATCGGACGCGAGCAGATCCAGCCACTGCTCTTGAACACCGGGGCACTGATGGTGCTGATGGGGGCGATCGTCGCCTCCGGATGGCTTTCAGACAAGGTCGGACGAAAACCTCTTCTGATTGCCGCAGCAGTGCTGCTGGCCGCGGTCGGATGGCCGTTCTTCATTGTCTTTCAGCAGGGAGGGATGGCTGCGATCTTCGGGGTCATGGCCGGGTTCGCCATCATCATCGGATGTGCCCAGGGCCCCACTCCTGCGATGTTGGCAGAGTTGTTCCCCACCCGCTCCAGACTCACGGGAATCGGCATCGGCTACAACGTGACCCAGGCAATTGCAGGTGGAACTGCACCCGCATTCTGCACCTGGTTGATCATGAGTTCGGGAATGAACACCGCACCGGCGATCTACCTGATACTCAGCGCCCTCATCGGGCTGATTGCCGCGATCTGTCTCACCGAGACCAGCGGTGCTTCGCTTGAAATCGATCCCACCAGCACCGAGTAGAATCACCAGCCAAGGAAAGGACTTCGCCTGCATGACCGATCATTCCGAGCAACCCGTCGCGCTCGTCACCGGAGGTGGTTCTGGAGTGGGCGCGAGTTGTGCGAAACACCTTGCCAAGAGTGGCTATCGAATCGGCGTCGTGGGTCGCAACCCAGATCGTCTGGATGAAACGCTTGGCTCAATTGAGGCCGACTGCCATTCCATCATCGCGGACCTTTCGGCACCGCATCAGTGCGATCGGATCATCGCGGAAACGATCGAAGCGTTCGGTCGAGTGGATGTGCTGGTCAACAACGCCGGCTTCGCCGCTCAGATGGCGATCGAGGACACCACCGAAGAACTGATGCGGACCGCCCTGGACACCAACCTGCTTGGACCGATGTGCCTGATACGCAGCCTCTGGGGGCACTTCCTTCAACGGGGAGACGGGTGCATCGTGAACATCTCCTCGCTGGCGAGTTCCGATCCCTTTCCAGGCTTTCTGGCCTACGCTGCGAGCAAGAGTGGACTTGATTCACTGACCCGATCGATCCTTGCCGAACGACCAAATGACTCGATTCGTGCGTTCACCATCAACCTGGCCGCGGTGGAGACCGCCATGCTCAGATCGATGTTCGACCACGAGGTCGTACCCCCGGAAGCCTGCCTGCACCCGGACGAGGTGGCCGACTTTGTCGTGCAATGCGTTCGTGGAGATCATGATGATCGGCAGGGCGAATCGATCGTTCTTGCCAGGTCCTGAGTTGGAATTCTCGAATCATCGCCGTCTGGACAGGGCATGATCGATCGCGCGCTGGGCGTCGCGCTTGGCGATGTCGCCACGCTTGTCGCCCTTGCGTTTGCCGAGACCGACTCCGATCAGGAGCTTTGCCCGGCCCCGCACGAAATAGACCTTCAGTGGGACCAGGGTCGCCCCCTTGGCATGCACCTGACGGGCAAACTTCACGATCTCACGTTTGTGGGCCAGCAGTTGTCGGACTCGAATCGGGTCGTGCTGGCGATGGGCTCCAGCCGGGGGGTACTCCGCGATGTGTACCCCGTGGAGCGTCAAGGAGGGCGGCTCGTCTTCAGCCCGCACCCAACCTTCGGCAAGGCTGACCTGAGAATCTCGAACTGACTTGATTTCAGTGCCGCGCAGACGAATCCCACACTCGAGGGTCTCACCGATCGCATAGGTGTGGCGAGCCTTACGGTTCTCGATCACCGGCTCCACGGAGGTTTGTTTTCGCTTTCGATCGCTCATCGTTCCGGCTCACCGAACTCATCGAGGGAGAGAAGACGCCCGGCGCGAGCGCCGGGCGTCCATCTCGTATGCTGATGCCCAGGAGAGGGCTCGAACCTCCACGGG
>NHEC01000016.1 GCA_002171655.1 Planctomycetes bacterium TMED75 | reverse complement strand
GTTAAACTTCTTGAGGTCTGCGGCGAAACGCCTCAGTTCCCCGGGATCAGCGACTGCCTTTGCCATGTTCAGACCTCCGTAGCCGGGTCGTTGCCGGTTCCTCATCAGTGTAGTCTCGGGGTCTCTTTTTTTGCGTCACGAACCGCCGTCCCGGCTCCAGTTGGAGTGAATTCATGGCATATCGGAATTTCATCGATGGAGACTGGGTGGATTCGGACTCCGGAAGGACCTTTGCGGTTCTCAACCCCGCTGACAATGCCCTGGTGGGGGAGGTGCCCGATTGCGGTGCATCCGAGGCCTCCCGGGCGATCAAGGCTGCGGCCGCTGCCAGGCTCGGATTCCAACAACTGGAGCGTTCTGATCGCACTCATCTGCTCCGGGAGCTTTCTGAACAGATGCACGTTCGCCGGTTGGAGCTCTCAGATCTTCTCACGGCTGAGCAGGGGAAGCCTCGAGCCGAATCCGAAGGCGAGATCGCCTACGCACGCAGTTACCTCGATGGCGCAGCTCGTGAAGCGGACCAGTTGCCCCTCGAGCAGCCGCTGGATCCTGCTGAAACGGGAAAGAACGTCATCGTCCGTCCGACCTCGATGGGTGTGGTGGGAATCATCACTCCCTGGAATTTTCCCCTGGCAATGCTGGCCAAGAAAATCGGCCCCGCGTTTGCTCAGGGTTGCCCCGTGGTCGTCAAGCCAGCCGAAGACACGCCGCTGACCACGTTGTTGCTCGCTCGACTCTGTGAAGAGGTTGGGATTCCTCGAGGAGTCTTCAACGTCGTCACCGGTGATCCAAGCTTGATCGGTGCGGAATTCATGTCCAACCGCGACGTCCGAATGGTCTCTTTCACCGGTTCCACCGCGACGGGTCGAATCCTGATTGACGGGGCCAGTCGCAACTTCACTCGGCTGCTGCTCGAGCTCGGCGGCCATGCGCCGTTCATCGTGACCGAGGATGCGGACCTTGATGATGCCGTCTCGGGGTTGATCGCTTCCAAGTTTCGAAACAACGGGCAGACCTGCGTTTGCCCGAATCGGATTCTGGTTCCCGAAGCGTTCGAGAAGCGTTTCGTTGCCTTGCTGGAGGCGGGTATGAGGCAACTCGTCTGCGGTCGAGGGGATCGGGCCGGGGTGGATCTTGGTCCATTGATCAATGATCGTGCCATTGAATCGGTCGAGGCACAGGTTGAGGACGCACTCAGTCGCGGTGCCACTCGAGTTCTGGGTGGCCACCGTCTCAAGTTCGAAGGGCTGGCTGACCGGTTCTATGCGCCCACCCTGCTCACCGGGTGCACCTCGCAGATGGATTGTTTCAAGACTGAGACCTTCGGGCCGGTGTGTCCGGTTCGAAGCTATCGCTCAATTGACGAAGCCGTGGAGATCGCCAATGAGCTCCCCTGCGGTCTGGCGGGGTACGTCTGGTGTGGCGACACCGAGCGAGGGCTGTCGCTCGCCCAGCGTCTTGAATGCGGCATCGTCGGGATCAACGACGCGGCCCCCGTGACCGCTTCGACCCCCTTTGGAGGCGTGCGTGAGTCTGGTTGGGGGCAGGAGGGCGGCGAAGTGGTGTTGCATGAATACGCCCCGACCAGGACCTATTCGATCGGTGGAAGTCTCTGAGGGGTATGAAACAGGGGCGCCCCGGTCCGGGACGCCCCTGTCAACTCGCGTCGGAACGGACGATCAGTCCTCGGCACCACCGACGAAGCTCGACAGGCGCTGTCGTCGGACGGGGTGCTGCAGTTTGCGAATGGCCTTGGATTCCACCTGGCGCACGCGTTCGCGCGTGACCTTGAAGATCCGGCCGACTTCTTCGAGGGTATAGGTGTAGCCATCACCGATCCCGTAGCGAAGCTTGAGAATCTCACGTTCACGGTACGTCAGCGTCTTGAGCACGTCATTGATGCGCTGGCGGAGCATGTCACTGGTGGCGCTGTCCGAGGGAGATTCCTGGCGCTCATCCTCGATGAAGTCGCCGAACTGGGAATCTTCGCTCTCGCCCACGGGGCGGTCGAGTGAGATCGGATGCCGGGAGATCTTCATGACTCTTCGAGTCTCCTCGATGGGCATCTTTGCTTTGAGGGCGATCTCTTCCACGGTGGGTTCGCGTCCCAGTTCCTGAAGCAGGTTCTTCTGGATGTTTCGAAGCTTCGACATGGTCTCGATCATGTGGACGGGAACCCGGATGGTCCTCGCGTGGTCCGCGATGGCACGGGTGATCGCCTGCCGAATCCACCAGGTGGCGTAGGTCGAGAACTTGTAGCCTCGCTTGTACTCGTATTTGTCGACGGCACGCATCAGTCCGGTGTTGCCTTCCTGGATGATGTCGAGGAAGGGGAGTCCGCGATTCCGGTACTTCTTGGCGATGGAAACCACCAGTCGCAGGTTGCCGCCGGAAAGATCCCGCTTCGCTTGTTCGTATTCGTTGAAGACCCGCTCGATGCCGCGAATGCGGTTCGTCATCGCCGGGAGTTCCTCGACCATCAGTGAGCGCAGGCCAGCGAATTCCTCGCCCATCACGAAGGTGTCTTCTGGATCGTAGCGGTCAGGATGCTTCTCGGCCTTCTCCAGGCGTCGCTTGAGATCGTGCATCTTTCGGTTGATCGCCTGAAGCTTTCGAAGCAGTGGCTGGATCCGGCCGGTTCGAATGCAGCATTCCTCCAGGAGGGTGGCAATCTTCCGGCGTCGGCCGTCCATGTCCTCGATGATCGACTCTCGTTTTTTATCGTTCGGTGCGACGGCGAGTTCTTCCCAGGACTCACAGTTGAGCTCAAGGAGTCGCTTGACCGTCTGGGTGTTGTAGGGGATGCGTGCGGCAACCTTTTCCTTTGCATTCTCCTCCGCGGTGGAAATCCGCATGGTTCGGTCAAAGGGAAGCTCGCCTCGGTGGACCTGGTCCAAGGTATTGACCGCCTGCTGTGCTGCGTAGTCTGATTCCAGCACCATGCGTCGAAAGATCATGCGAGTGGTCTCGATCTTCTTGGCAAGCCGGATCTCCTCCTCTCGGGTCAGCAGCGGAATCGTTCCCATCTGGGTCAGGTACATTCGAATGGGATCGTCGATCCGCTTGGAGCCCTGTTCATTGATCGCTTGTTCCACTGCGGCTTGTGCATCAGCGGCATCGATGATCTCCTCTTCACCGTCCGCAGTCTGATTAGAGCTCGAGCCCCCATCTTCCTGATTCCGGCTTTCTATCGAATCACCGGTGTTGTTGTTCCGATTGTTGCTGCGATTGTTGTTGTTTTCCTGGTCATCAGGAGTGGATTCCTCTTCCTCGAGCATCTGCATTCGAGGAGTTCGGGCGGGACGCTTGGGATCGTCACGCTGGAACTTGAGGTCGGTTTCGAGTGGTGCATCGAAGCTTTTCCAGTTGTGCCGATCAACCTCGATCTGATCAACCACTCGAATCTGGTTGGACTTCAGCAGTACCAGCAGCTCATCGATCCGATCGGGATCCACAAAGCAGTCCGGAAGAACGGTATTGATTTCTTCGTAGCAGATCCAGCCACGTTTGCTTCCGTGCTCGAGCAGCCCACGGAGTGAGCCGGAAAGGGAATCGATGCTTGCAGTCACTTTGATGATCTCCGAAAATAAGGGGGCTTCAGCGTCGTGTTCGACGGTCTGTCTTCTTGAATTGTGGGGGACTCATGGGTTTCTTGGGACGATCCACCTTGGGAAGGATGCTCCGATCGGAGCCTCGCTGGCGGAGCCGTTCGAGTTCGTCTGAAAGGTTCATGGGGCGGCGATCGAGGCCCGCCGAGTGCCGTTCCACCGCGAATCGCTCCATGCGAGCGGTATTGGCGAGGTCATCGCAGATCTGTTCGAGCAGCTCGCGTTCGGTCGATTCAGAATTCTCGATCATCTGCGTGCCGAAACGGAAGAGTTCTGCAACAAGGCTCGCGGTTTCGCGGTCCTCGACCGCGAGCAGGAGCTGATCCACGCTGGGGCGCGCTCCGGATTCGATCGCCGGGACGATGACCTGGGCCAGTCGCCGATGGGCTGGCACGATGAACTGCTCGCAGGGAAAGAGTTCCGAAGCGGGCAGCATCATCCCTTCTCCGGCATCAACCGGTTCTGCGGCCAGTTCCGGACAGGTGATGAAGAGTGCCAGCACTCGGCGTTCGGCCTCGTTTCGCCGCGGAGAGGCTGGTGCATCTTCCGGTTCGGAGTAGGATTCTTGAGGTTGGGAGTTCGAATCAGAACGGTCAGCCACCGAGTCGGGGATCACATTCGAGGTGGGGGTGCCACGTCGGCGCCTCTGATTGAGCTCGACCGAAAGTTCCGATTCAGGCATCCCGGTGATCGAGCTGATGGCATCGAGCACGAGGTGTCTGCGCAGTCCACTCGCCTGGTTGAATCCAAGGCTTGCAAGTCGGTCCAGAAGCTTTCGAATGGCCTGTTGTCGTGCGGATATTCCATCTGCAGATCTGAAATCGGAGCGGAAGTTGACGGTGAGGTGTTCGAGAATGTCGCGGCTGCCGGCCAGGAGGTCATTGAACTTGGATCGTCCGTCTTCGGTGCGCAGCAGGTCGTCTGGATCCGATCCTCCAGGAATCGAGCAGATCCGAACATCGATCTCCGAATCGAAGAAGACCTCAGCCGCCCGGTCGGCGGCGCGCATTCCTGCGGTATCGCCATCAAAGAGCAGGGTGACTTTTCCGCAGAGCCGTTGCAGTCGCTTCGCGTGTTCCTTGGTCAGGGCGGTCCCCAGGGTTGCGACCACGTTGGTGAAGCCAGCCTGGTGGCAGGCGATGACGTCGGTGTACCCCTCAACCACAATTGCATGGCCCTGGTCGAGAATTGATTTTCGGGCATGATTGAGCGCATAGAGCGTTCGTGACTTATCGAAAAGGCTGCTTTCAGGGCTGTTGAGGTACTTGGGTTCGTCCTCCGGACTCAAGCGACGTGCTCCGAAGGCGATGGGGCGTCCCATTTCGTCGCAGATCGGGAAGATGAGTCGATTGCGAAAGACGTCGTAGTAGCCCTTGCCCTCACGGCGAGGCTTGAGCAGGGCTGCCTCGATGAAGGCATCGAACGGGACCGGAGTTCGCTCTGATCCCTTGGCGTGCCGCTCAAGCTCTCGAACCTTGGAACCCAGCCCCTCCCAGTCATCGGGAGCCAGGCCGATCATGAAGGTCTCGGCGATCTCATCGCTGATACCACGCTCTTTGAGCAGGGTGCGGCCAATCGATCCGGACTGCTCATCCAACAGGTGGCGTCGAAACCACTTACTGGCGGCGTCCGTCGCCCGAAGCAGGTCACTTCTGCGAGAGTGGTGTTCTCGTGATTCGGGTGATTCCTTGAGTTCGATGCCGGCACGTTCTGCGAGGGCCCGCAGCGCCTCGGGAAACGACATCTTGTGGAATTCCATCATGAAGCTGATGGCATCGCCGTGGGCCTGACACGCAAAGCAGTGGTAGAAAGGCCGGTCCCGGTGGGTGACGATGGTCAGTGAGGGACTGCTGTCATCGTGGAAGGGGCACACGCAGATGTGCTCACGACCCTTCTGTCGTACCTCGAGATGCTCACCAATGAGCTCGACGAGATCGGTTGACTCGATGACTCGCTCGCGATCATGGTTGTCGATTCTGGTGGACGGCATCTGGGTTCCAGCTGGATACGGCAAGTCGACATTCGAGGACAGATACGGGGACAGCCCGTTGCGCAAACGATCCGTTCAGTGGATGGTGCCAGGCATGGGCGGAATCAGACCGCGTCATCCCGATCAGACATTCTTTTGGAACGGACCTTCCATATGAGATGTACTGGTCCTCAGACTGGAAGAGGTGTTTGCTCCGGGGCGTGCCGCAGTGGTCGCGCCCTCTCGGAAGCTGATTTTCCAGTCAGAACATTGAACTGTAGCCCACCCGCCGGCTGCGTCAACTCAGGCGGAGATTTCATAGCTTTTTCTTTGAGAAATAACCAAAATAAGGACGGCCGGGGGGTGCAGGCCGCATTCTTGGCATTATCGGGACCGGTCTCGGTCAGGCTTCCGCGTTCTGTTTGCGGGTCCAGGTGTACTTGCGCTTGGAAGGCTTCACAACGAAACCGAGTCGGATCGCCTTGGCAGAGGCCTTGACCTTCTGCGAGCGACCTTCGATCAAGGCATTGACCGTCTGGATGTTCGGCTTGAACTTGCGCTTGGTGCAGGAGGTGATTTTCGTACCAACACCACCGAGGTACTTGGGGCGACCTCTCAGGCGATATTTGTTCCCGGTACGGGTACTCTTGCCGGTGAATTGGCAGACACGTGGCATCGTGAAGCTCCTGAATCTAGGAAGACAAGTCGAACCGGAAAGGATACACCGCCCTGCGCCGCTGAGCAAGCGCTCAGGCTCAGGAGGGGGGGATCTCGTGCGAAGGGCTGGAATCAGGTTCCAAGGGCACCTTTCGGACGAATCAGGCGCTTTCCTTCTTGTTATTTCTGACTTCAAGATCGGTCAGGCCGGTGTTGTTGCGCACCGAACTGCCATCGATGATGAAAGTCAGCCCGTTGTGATCGTTCTCTGGCAGGTCGTAGAGCTTGTCGATCATCAGCTCATCGAGGACTGCTCGCAGTGCACGAGCCCCGGTTTCACGCCTCAGAGCTCGATTGGAGATTTCCTCGAGGGCGTCACTTGTGAATTCCAGGTCAGCGCCTTCGATTCTGAAGAGGTGTTGAAACTGACGGACCAGAGCGTTCTTGGGCTCGGTGAGAATCCTGATCATGGCGGGCACGTCCAGAGGCATCAGGGGGCAGACGATGGGGAGTCGACCCACGAGTTCGGGGATCAGTCCGAATTCAAGCACGTCATCCGGGGTGATCTGGGCGAGCAGTTCGCGGGTTTCATCAATCGTGTCATCGCTCGCTGCTTCGAGGTCATTGAAACCGATCCGGCTCTGGCCGAGGCGCCGACGAATGATCTCGTCGATTCCGACGAACGAGCCACCACAGATGAAGAGGATGTGTGAGGTGTCCATCTGAATGTACTGCTGTTCGGGGTGCTTTCGTCCGCCCTGGGGGGGGACGTTGGCGACGGTGCCCTCGAGCATCTTGAGCAGTGATTGCTGGACCCCTTCTCCAGAGACGTCGCGGGTGATCGAAACGTTCTGGGAGGTCTTGCCGATCTTGTCGATCTCATCGATGTAGATGATGCCACGTTGGGCATTTTCAAGGTCATAGTCCGCGCCCTGGAGCAGTTTCAACAGCAGATTCTCCACGTCTTCGCCGACGTAGCCCGCTTCCGTCAGGGTCGTGGCGTCTCCGATGGCAAACGGTACGTTGAGCACGCGAGCCAGAGTCTTGGCCAGAAGCGTCTTGCCGGTTCCCGTACCACCGATCAACAGCACGTTGCTCTTGTCGAGTTCGACCTCGATGTCTTCCTTCTCGGCTTCGACCAGGCGCTTGTAGTGATTGTGGACGGCGACGGCCAGTGCCCGTTTCGCTTGGTCCTGTCCAATCACGTATTCGTCGAGGAATTCCTTGATTTCGCGTGGCGCGGGAATCTTCTGGAACAGAGGGGAAGCTGACGAGACTCGTCGGCGTTCCTGTCGGAAGATATTCTGGCAGAGATCGGTGCAGTTGCTGCAGATGTAGACATCGTTGGGACCCTCGACCATGGGCCCGACCTCGCGTGAAGTCTTGCCGCAGAAGGAGCACGTCGTCACCTTGCGTCCGCGGAATCCGCCGTCACCGCTGTTGCCGCCGCCGGCTCCTCCATCAGGTCCACCGCCCTGTGGTCCACCGCTGCCGGTCGTGGATCCACCACCACCTCCACCAACGCCGGTGTTTGCCACGGGTTGGGGGGTACCGACCGGTCCTCGCTCGCTCTTCTTGGGGTACATCAGATCCATTCCGTGTGGCACACGCTGGGTGGGGGGGAATCAGTGGTCGGGAGGGTTCGTCGACGCGATTTTTAGTGTATCGGAGGCAGAGCCTTCCGTCTTCAGGTCGCTCAAGTATTCAGCGAAGTCATCCCTCAGAAGTCGGGTTGTTCCGTTTGGAGGAGTTGGATGAGCTGGAAGCCCGGATTTCGTCCCTCCGAGCCAGGTCTTCGGGGCTCATCGTTGATCGGACCTTCTTGATGAGGTGTTGCTCGGCCTTATCGAGTTCCTCCTTGGAAAGTCGGCCGTCGGCATGCATCTGGCGAAGGTCCGTGAGGGTGAATCCGATCTGGCGAGGGCGGCCGTCGTCCTTCATCCATCGTCGGACGAATGAGATCGCCACCGCTCCGACCACCACGATGCCGACCAGCAGCAGGAGCCAAGGGAGCAGCTCGGCAAAGGAGCCACCCTGTTGGTTGATTGCAGCGAGCTCCGGGCTGATCTTGGAAGAACGCACGAGTGAATCCGATCAGGACTTCTTCTTGGTGGTCTTCTTGGTGGTTTTCTTCTTCTTGGCACTGGCGTCCTTGGAGGCCGCCTTCTTGGTGGACTTCTTCTTGGAAGTGCTCTTCTTCGCGGCGGGTTTGGAGTCATCACCGCCGGAACCGGCCTTGCGTTGCTTGCTCTTTTCCTGGGCGATCTTGTTCCACTCTTCAGCGGGGATTTCCGTCACCGATGCCTGGTCAACGATTCGGTCCGCAGCCTTGTGTTCAACGATCTGGCGAGCGACTTCCTGGATACCACCAGTCTTCTGGAGCTCTGCGCGAACGGCTTCGGGGCGTTCGTTTCTCTGCCGGGCGATCATCGCGATGCGGCCGTTGATTTCCTGGTCATTGACGTCGATCTCGAAGTGGCGTGCGATCTTGTCCATGATGAAGAGCAACTTGAGCCGGTTGATTGCCTGGTCTTGAGTCTGCTCTCGCATCTCGGCAAGCTGTTTTTCGACCGCTTCGGGGTCTTCTCCCCGATAGAGCAGCTCCATTCGCTGGCGCTCGATTGATCTGGCGACCTGGGCTTCAGAGATTCGCTTGGGAAGCTCCAGGCTGGTCTGGTCGAGGAGGTATTCAAAGACCTGCTCGCGCTCCGCTGCTCGTTGCTCCTGGTCCCGCCGTGTCTCGGTTTCAAGACGTATTCGCTCCCTGAGCATGGTTTCATCCTCAAGGCCAAGGGTGGCGGTGAGGGTGTCGAGCTCCAGTGGAGTGATCCGTTCTGCATCTTCGATGGTCAAGGTGATGGTGACGTTCTTGTCACGAAGTTCCTGTCGTTCGTGTGCGGGGGGGCCGACGGTCTTGAAGACGACCTCGTCTCCCACCTTGCTTCCCTTGATGGTCTTCTCGAGATCATCGAACATGAGCCCGAGGACGGGTCCCTTGCCGTCGTCTTCCTTCGGGGGATAGACGACCAGAGCCTTGTCGGTCTCGAAGAACACGCCTTCGTGGTCCTCGACATCGACGACGGCCTTGCCGACCACTCGATCCAGAGGTTGGAATCCATCGGTGATTTGTTCTGGGGAACCGAAGCGATAGCGAAGTCGTTCGATTTCATCGTCGATGTGGCTGTCCTCGATCTCGAAGATCGGCTTCTTGATGTCGACGCCTTCAAGCTCGGGCATTTCGAATTCAGGAGTGACCTCGATCGAGACTTCGAAGGCGAAGGCAGTGCCGCGTTCGAGCTTCTTGTCCATCAGTTCATCCGGGAATTCCGGATCGCCAACGACCTTGAGCTCGTGGCTCTGTATCGCCTGCTGGTAGGCGGCCATGATCATCTGCCCTCGAGCCTCGTCGATGACCTGGGAGCCAAATCGCTTCTCGAGCAGCTGTCGAGGTGCCCGCCCCTTTCGGAAGCCTGGAAGTTCCGCCTGCATCTGGAGCGTGCCGTAAGCGGACTCGATCCGTTCATCCACGGTTTCGGCCGGGACCGTAATGGACAGCTTCCTGGCCGAAGGGCCATCCTCTTCAATCGAGACGTCGATGTTCAGTTCTTCGGCGGCAGTGTCCATGGGGGCCCTCTGGTCTGGGGTTGATCGTGAGCGCTTGAGCCCTGGCTGGAGCCGCTCTGACTCGGAGCTGCAGGGTCGAAGCATGCAATCGTACCAAACGCCCCGAATCCTCTCCAGTTGGCGGAGGCAGGATGTGGGCTGCTTTTCAGCGAAGCAGAAGCATCTCGGCGTAGGTTGGGAGTGGCCACAGATCGGCAGGAATCAAGCCTTCGATGCGATCCGCGGCCTCTCGTGCGGCGTTCATCGCTGGCACAAGGTCTTCATGCCGGCTCTTCATCGCTTTTTCCGGAGTTTTGAATTCCCTCTTTTGCTGCTGTTCGAGAATGAGTAGGGATTCATGGACCTCGTTGGTGGCCGCCAGCAGCTCCTGGAGCAGCTTCTCGCTGGCCGTGCAGCTGGCGCCCGTGGCCTGCGTGGCAGCCACCGCGTCGGCGAACTGTGCCTGGGTGCGCAGCGCTGCGGGCAGGATCTGAGTGCGCAACATGGTGCAAAGGGTATTGGTCTCGATCTGGAGAATCGCGACGTACTGTTCGACCAGAATCTCATACCGTGCCTTGAGCTCGCGGTTGTTGAGGACCTTGTACTTCTTGAAGAGGTCCAGACTCTTCTTGCTCTTGAGTACCGGGAGGGCGTCCGCGGTCGATTCGAGGTTCGGCAGTCCCCGCCGCTGGGCTTCTTCCAGCCAGTCGGTGCTGTAGCCATCTCCATCGAAGCAGACTCGGCGGTGCTTGCGAACCACTTCCTTCAGAACGGCCCTCGCGGCGGTGTTTCGTTTGGCGTTGGTGGGTTGAGCGCCTGCTCTTTTCGTCAGTTCCGTAGCAAACCAGTCGAGACTTTCCGCGATCATGGTGTTGAGTACGGTGTTGGGCCACGCCACCGAGGTGTTCCCGCCCACGGCACGAAGTTCGAACTTGTTTCCAGTGAATGCAAAGGGGCTGGTTCGATTGCGATCGCTGGAGTGGCGAGGAATCAGCGGAAGTGAGTCGGCTCCCAGGTCGAGCTTGCCTCCATGCTTGGTGGTCTTGGCGCGACCGGATTCGACCTGGTCCAGAATGTCAGTCAGCATCTCACCGAGGTAGATCGACATCACCGCGGGGGGGGCTTCATTGGCTCCGAGTCGATGGTCATTGCCTGCGGTGCCGATCGAAGCCCGGAGGAGGTCCGCATGGAGATCGGTCGCCCGGATCACGGCGCACAGGAACACCAGGAACTGCATGTTCGAGTGGGTTTCATCCCGAGGGTCGAGGAGATTCACCCCGGAGTCGGTCGAGATCGACCAGTTGTTGTGCTTGCCACTGCCGTTGATGCCGGCAAACGGTTTTTCGTGCAGCAGGCAAGCAAAGCCATGTTGGCCAGCCACCTGGCGCAGCACGTGCATGGTGATCATCTGGTGGTCGGCGGCGACGTTGGAGCTTTCGAAGGTCGGCGCGATCTCGAATTGGCCGGGCGCAACTTCGTTGTGTCGGGTCTTGACCGGAATCCCGAGTTCAAAGAGTCGGTGCTCGACTTCGGCCATGAACGCCAGGACTCGATCTGGAATGGCTCCGAAATAGTGGTCGTCGAGCTGGTGGCCCTTGGGCGCAGGGTGTCCCTGGAGGGTCCTGCCGCAGATGGCCAAATCCAGTCGTTCACGAGCCAGGTCGAGGTCCACCAGGAAGTATTCCTGTTCGCATCCCAGGGTGGTGATGATCTGATCGCTGCCGGCTCCGTTGCCAAAGAACTCGATGATGCGGGCCGCGTGTCGGTTGACTGCTTCGATCGAGCGCAGAAAGGGCGTTTTCTTGTCGAGAGCTTCGCCGGTCCACGAAACAAAGGCGGTTGGAATGCAGAGGGTGGCTACGCCGTCGGAAGTCTTCAGGATGAATGCGGGGCTGGTCGCGTCCCATGCGGTGTAGCCACGGGCTTCGTAGGTGTCTCGTATTCCACCGGAGGGGAACGAGCTGGCATCGGGTTCACCTTCAATGAGTTCCGCTCCAGAGAACTTCTCAATGGCATTCCCGTCACCTGATGGCGAAAGAAAAGCATCGTGCTTTTCCGCAGTGGCCCCGGTGAGTGGTTGGAACCAATGGCAGTAGTGCGTGCACCCGTGCTCGAGCGCCCACTCCCGCATGGCCGCTGCCACCGTGTTGGCGATCATCGGATCCAGGCGCTTGCCTGCCTTCACCGTCTGCTCGAGATTCATGAAGATTTCAGGGGGAAGCCGCTTGAGCATGACGTCTCCGGTGAACGTGAGTTCTCCGAAGATTTCGGACGCTGGGTAATCGCTTGCACTCGTCACGCCTGACTCCTCTTCGATGATGAACGAATCAATGATTCCCCGCGTGTTGTTTTCATACATTGTCGGCACCCAAAATCCTTTCGGAGTGACTGTTTCCAACAATTTGGTTCCCTTGGCGTGTCCTTCCGCTCTTCTGGGTCCCAATGCACCAGCACTATCCCTGAGGTGCGAGCGGCCCGCAAGATATCTGGGGATCTTTCCCCTGAATTGATGGAAATGCATCGAGTTCAATCTCGCCCGGCGCCGGTGGCACCGCCCATGTTGAGGGCACCGGGTTCCTGAAGCGGGTAGGCTTCCAGAATGCCCACTCCACACCAATCCACTCATTCTGCCGCCGTCACACGATTTGCCCCCAGCCCCACGGGAGACCTGCACGTTGGAGGGGCCCGAACCGCCTTGTTCTGCTGGGCGTATGCGAAGGGGCATCAGGGTGAATTCGTTCTGCGGATCGAGGACACCGATCAGAAGAGGTCCTCGATGGGCGCGGCGCGAGAGGCGATGAAAGACCTCAGCTGGCTGGGCCTCGACTGGGATCAGGGCCCGGATGAGTCCGAGGGTGAGCGTGGGGAGCACGGACCGTATTTTCAGTCACAACGGCTGGATCTTTACGGACGCTACCTCGCTGATCTGCTGGAGCAGGACCTGGCCTACCATGCGTTTGATACGTCCGCTGAACTGGACGAGAAGCGGCGCGCGGCTCGTGCGGCCAAGCAGGCCTATCGATACGACCGTGCCGGTCTCGAGGTGCCTCGTGCGGAGCGCTTTGCGCGAGCGGAGGCGGGCGAGTCCCATGTGGTTCGATTCCGAACGCCTGACCAGCCGGTCGTGATCAAGGATGCGGTCCTCGGCGAGGCCACCCTTCCGGCGGGTGAGGTCGATGACTTCATCATTCGCAAGGCCGATGGGTTCCCGACCTATCATTTCGCGGTGGTGGTCGATGATGCACTCATGGGTTGCACTCACGTCTTTCGGGCGCAGGAGCATTTCAACAACACCGCGAAGCACCTGCTGATTCAGGACGCGCTTGGATTCGAGCATCCGATCTACGCGCACTTTCCGTTGATCATGAATCCCGATGGTTCGAAGATGTCCAAGCGCGACAAGGACAAGGCCGTTCGGGCGGCGGTGAAGGCCGCGGGCCTGGAAGCGCCCCCTGAGGGATCCATTGATCCGGCGGTGTTCTCCGCGTGGCTCGGTGACAAGAAGGCCCAGTTGGACCACGATCAGCTGACTCGCTTGGCCGAAGCCGTCGGTGCCCAGCTCCCCGAAATCAACGTCCAGGACTTCCGCAGGTCAGGGTACCTTCCGGAGGTGCTGTGTAATTTTCTGGCACTCAATGGTTGGTCACCGGGGGACGACCTGGAGAAGTTCGACACGACCTTTCTCTCCGAGCATTTCGATCTGGGCCGAGTCCAGAAGACCGCTGCCCGATTTGATCGGGACAAGTTGCTCGCCTTCAATCTCGACGCCATCCAGGCCATGACTCCCGAAGAATTCCATGAACGGGCACTTGCCCACGGTCGGCAATTTCATCCGAAATTTATCGAGCAACTGACGCCTGAACAGTTCGAACTGCTGGTGGAGGCCAGTCGCGAACGGTCGAAGACTCTTGATGAACTCTTTCGAAGCAACAACTGGCTGCTGCTTGATGAGGAGGATGTCGTCTGGCCGGTGAGCAAGCCCGTCCGCAAGGCGATGCTCAAGGGAGATCCGACTGGGCTTGAGCTGCTCGCGAAAGTGCAGCCACTGATCGAGACGATCGAACCATTCGAAAGCGGGGCTCTTGAGCAGCAGCTCGGGGACTGGGCGGCCGAACATTGCGATGGAAATCTTGGGCGCATCGCACAGCCACTGCGCATCGCGGTCACGGGGGGGCCGGTGAGTCCCCCGATCTTCGACACCTTGGTCATGCTGGGACGGGCGCGAACGGTCCGTCGAATCACCCGGTGCCTCGAAGCGCTTGCTTCACCGGCCTCTTAGGCCTCCATTCAACGGGCTCAGCCCCATTCCGACAGCAGGCGGGTGAGGTCGGCGCCGCCGACCACGCCGTCGCCGTCGAAATCAGCGGCACAGTCACGCTCGCAAATTCCCCAGAATCCGATGAGCAGCGTCAGATCCGAGCCACCAACGAATCCGTCCCCGTCAAGATCTGCAATGGAGCTTGAACAGGCCGAAGCAGAACGACTCAGAAGAGTCTGCCCGGGGCCCACGCACAGTCTGGTGTCGTCTGAAAAGCGCACCTCTCGTTCCTCATTTGATCCATTGTGTGCGACGTAGGAACGTATTCCGTCGAGCTCGAACACCGCGGCGGTCGGGCAGTCGGAAACGATCTGGTGCTGCAGCACCCCCAGCTTCGCGAGGTTTCGAATCCAGTAGGTGATGAACGCTCGGGAGTGGCCGGGTTCTGAACTCCATGCAGATTCGGATTCCAGCCAGGCTTCCGCTCCGGCGGGATCCACCAGGGCCCTCCAGGCCCAGATGACGTCTCGCCATTCGACTGGAAGCCCGCCATTTTGCTCCAGCAGGTGTGACCAGGCACGCTCCATCGTCGCTGCTCGGCGTCCGAGATAGAACGATCCTCCAGTGATTGGCAGCAGGTTGATGCCCTGAATCTCCTCGGGGTTCCCTGTCCACCAGGTGGCGTAGGTCGCACCCGAGTCCCACACGATCCCGGCCAGGGGGTGTTCGGAACCCGGGGGATACACGGTCTGGTCGGCATCGAACCAGTATTGCTCGATCGCCTGGGTCTCGAGTGCATGAAGGTACAACCCAAGGTCCCGGATCACCGGGCGAGCGGTTGCTTCTCCCCAGAGAACAACGGCTTGAGCGAAGTGTGTTGATTCAGAGGAGGATTCCTGGTTGTTCCCAGCAGCGAATCCAGCATGCCCGGAGGCGTAGGCGTGCCCGGCATACGGGTCGAAGTTGCGCAGAAAAGGGAAGCGTTGATCGCTGCGATCCCAGTTTGCCGCGTCCTTGATCAACAGATCGACCATTCCGCCCCAGCGTTCGGGGGATGCCCAGGCGGGATCGAACCGTGCGATGGTTGCAGCGGCTGCGATGAAGTATCCGTAGTGAAAGTGGTGGTCATTGAGTTCGCCTGCCATGCCGTAGCTGCCGGGGTGGGCCAAGAGGGTGGTCCACTCGGGGCAGTACGCCAGGTCCTTCGGAGAGGCCACGCCACTGCCCGGTAGGTCCCATTCGATCCACTCCAATGCAAGTACCTCGCCCGGGTATCCGGTCTCACAGCTGAAGATCAGCGGACGTGTTCCGTCGAGTGAGACGCCGGTGTTGGCGGCGACCCCGAGGGGGACAGTGGTCCAGGCGTCCCATCCGCCGGTGTTTCCGACCGCCGCTTCCGCGATGACTGGTCCGTTGGTGTCATCCAGCCGAAGGCGAATCATGGCACTGCCTCCCTGGCCGACTCCAGAGGCGAAGCGCACCAGGACTCTGCTCGGTTGAATGCCGCCGAGGTTCACGCCGTCGTACTGCATGAAGTCGCCCCCGCCAATCGAACCAACTGCCGTTCCGTCGTCTTCTCCAGACTCGAACTCGGTTCCGGATTCGGCGGTGTAGGACTCGGCTTCGATGCGATTTGCATTCGAAACGGTGCCCGTCGAGAACCAGTCTTCAAGCTCGCGCTTCAGCTGTTCAATGAATTGATCCCTGAGTTGCGGTTCGCCCAGATCGTGCGCGGTCTGAGCCGCTGCCGCCACTCGTCCGAGTTGTTTGCCGGCCCAGTAGGAATCCGGTGCGCTGATCGGATTGTCTTCGTTTCCGATTTCACTCAGCAAGACTCTGATCTCCTCTCGATCGAGGAGGTCCGTGGCGGGGAGCCCGGGCAGAATCGGAGCGATCGGCAGTGAGAGTGTGAAGGATTCGGCGGAGATGAGTTCCAGTCGACCTCGGGCACTCTCGTAGGAAAGGCCGAGTCTGGGCTCATCGCAGTGCAGTTGCTGATGGGGAAGCAGGCCCGTGAGCACCTTTTTCTGAGTTCCCGAATGGAGCACGGTTTCAAAGTCATAGGTTGCTTCAACGCGTGAGGCTTGGGGGTCGTAGTTCCAGCTCACCTGCGTTCCCGTGACTTCAACGCCTGCGTGCGCACGGAATACTTCGATCGTGGCTTCTGAAGAATCGGGAAGTGTCGCAAGACTGAACCAGTCGCCGGTTTCCAGTTGAGATCGGATCAGCTGCCCGTCGACGATCCATTCCGATTGGTCCGGGGCAAACGCTCCGAATATCGCACCACCTGATTGGAAGATGATGTACCCCGGTGCTTGAGCGATGATCGTCGCACCGGGGCGAATTCGAAGTTCTGCCTGAGCGCTGTCGAGCTTGAATGCTGCAAAGGGGAGCCCGCGGACCAGGGTGCAGCGCAGTTGTCGGACACCGTCCGTCAGTTCCGCCGTGATCGACCAGTCTCCGGCTGCAGCGAGTCTGGTTTCTACGGCGTTGAACTGACTCATTCCCACCACGAGGTCAGGTTCCGCCGAGTTGAAGTAGGCGAAGTATCCCCCGTTACCGGGGATCAGTGGTGGGGAGGCATTCAGCAGCACCCCGTCGTCTGAAGACTGAACGGAAAACGGCCAGGGAAACATCGGTTCGCCGTGGGCGTTCCCGGCATATCGGGGGAAGGCGATCGAGCTGGACCAGTCGTTGGTTGGGACTGGTCCTTCGAATTCTCCGGAAAGTCTCGGGCTGACTGGCTGGCCGGAAGAGTTTGAGGGACGTTCACGTCCTTCGGGGACATCAGAGTGGTAGGTGCCAGCTCCCGCTTCAAGGGTGTCCTGGGCTTGTCCGGGGAAAGTGAGCAAGAGGGCAAGACTCACAATGCCCACACAGTTGGAGGGGGTCACTCTGATCATCGGATGTCCTTGCGTCTTTCAGGTTCTCTCTTCGTGGAACCGGCGCACGTTGCCCCCAGGATGAACTTCTACGCAGTTCAGGATACGAGGTTGTGGAAAAGGTGCAATTTTAAAATTGTGAATGGCAAGGAGCCTCCATGGATCGAAAAAAGAGGTTTCAGAGGCTTTCAGCCAGGGTGCAGCGGGCTCTGTGCAGAACTTGTTCTCTCGCTCAGTTTGAATCGCAAGGTGGCTAGTCTTTGCACAGTCTCATCGCTGGTTGACGAGTCGCTCGGAAACGGGCTGCACGGCAGCGAGTCGATGTGTCCGCCTTGGTGGGCGGCGTGCAAGCAGGGTCCCTTTGGCAGTAACTGCCAGGAGTACCACTTGCACGGATGAGATTGTCCGTTGGCTGGAGCCTGCTTCGACCAATGTGCAATCGACCGAGGTTCGGCTGACGGGTCGAATCACAGGCTGATTCACCGACTGTCCAGGCAGCCGGGGCTGAAGCTGATCGGAACCGTGCACCGTCGGGTGTACGAGCATGATGCGATTCACGTCGTTCATGCATGCAAGCGCTGCGGGGTTCCTCACCGATCACCCAGCGCCCTTCGAGGTGTTTTGACGAAAACACCGTCCGCCGGCCCGTATTTGTTCGCAAGTACGTGCCTGCGGCGAATCACCTGTCTCCTTCTGGAGGCGGGCACGTCGGGTTCCGATCGTCAGGAGATCGCCTTCGGGCACTTCCAAAGATCGAGATTCGACCAGGCCACGGTGGGCGGTCCTCTCGAGGACCGACATCCACTGATTCTGATACACCCTCCAGGGGGTGTGGATGATGCGGCCGCTGGAAGCACACGAGCTTCCAGGTACGGACTTGTCGGCAGGACGCTGGCAATAGGACTCGTTCCGAATTCCGTACGAAGCTGGAGGCGTGCTCACCCACGCCAGGAATGCCGTTGGTCAAGCTTCGGTTTGAATCAGGCACTCGCCGGCCACACATCGTTGTTCGTCCTGAACGAACGATGAGACGGACACCAGCGACCTTTCGGGGTCGCTGGCGTCGTTTTGGGACCCTCCAGGGGCTGGTCTGTTGCTCAGAGAGGCGGCTCCACGCGGGAGTCGCTCAAACTTCTGGATTGACCCGATCTCTTGCGTGCAGAGCTCGTATCTTGAATGCAGTGGATGGAGTTATTGCGTGAGACAAACCCCCTTATTGGTTGCGCTCGGATGTTTTTGGCTGGCCCCGCTCGGGATGGCTGTCGCCGAGGAGGGAGGCGTTCTCTGCTTTGGGAACAACAGCCAGGGCCAGTGTGATGTTCCGGTGGGCCTGCCTCGAATCGTTCAAGTCGATATCGGGCCGACGCACTCCCTGGCCGTGGATGAATTCGGTTTGATCCATGCCTGGGGGAGTGATGACTTTGGTCAGTCCACGATTCCGGAAGACCTGGTGGGGGTGGTCACGCTTCAGGTTTCTGCAGGGAATCAGCACAGTGCGGCATTGGATGAGAACGGCCAAGTGTACTGCTGGGGAAGCAATGACTTTCGCCAATGCAACGTGCCTGGCGATCTTGGCCCATGCTTGGCCGTCAGTTGCGGCGGTCGACACACGGTCGCACTCCGTGAAAACGGATCGGTTGCCTGTTGGGGAGACGATTCTCTCGGCCAATGTCAGCTGCCCTCAGGCGTGATTTCGGTCAGTCGGATCGATGCCGGGTTGTTCCATACGGTCGCCCTCAAGCAGACCGGTGCAGTCATCTGCTGGGGCAGTAACAGCTTTGGTGAGTCGGACGTGCCAGGCGAAGTCATCGGTGCCACGGCGGTTGCTGCGGGTGGCCGACATACCCTTGCGGTCGTCCCCTCCAGCGAGAACGGAGTGATTGCGTGGGGCTCCAATGTTTCAGGCCAGCTGGTGGTTCCCAATTCCCTGGGAACGGTCGAACTGGTTTCTGTTTCAGCAGGCTCCGGTCATTCGGTCGCGCTCGATGTCTTCGGAACGGTGTCCGCATGGGGTGATGATGCCGAGGGTCAGGTAGCCAGTGTGAACGGTTTTGAATTTGCACTGCAGGTCTGTGCGGGCGGGTCGAACAGTGCTCTGGTCGACCTAGGAACCATCGACTGTCCGGCAGACTTCGATGGCGACGGAATGGTCGGGGGAGCGGACCTGACACTGCTTCTGGCTGAGTGGGGAACTGCGGGGCCGATGACGGACCTTGATGAGGATGGAGTGGTCGGAGGAGCGGACCTCACGATTCTGCTTGCCTTCTGGGGGAGCTGCTGAGCCGCCCGGCTTCATTCTTCGCAGTGCTTGCGTCTCTCGGGTGGGAAGCTATCCTGTCCTATTCAAGGGCCATTGGCGCAGTTGGCTAGCGCGCTTGTATGACACACAAGAGGTCACTGGTTCAAATCCAGTATGGCCCATTAGGATTTGCCTCCTCTGCACCACCGACCAGCTTCAGCTCGTCGGTGGTGTCGTTTTTGTGCGCTGCCATCTCAGAGATGAGCTCTCGGAGTTGACGGTTTTCAGATGCCAGCTTCTGGGTGCAGTGCGCCCATTGAAACCAACAGCCCGATACTTCACCGGGGGTGTTCATTTCCTGCCGCTCGGTCAGGTTTCTTTGGGGAGTCAGCCGTCCTGTTCAAGAGAGTCCGCGTCGACCTCGACGACCTTGCAATCGGCCAGGGCCTGCTCGGTGATCTGTGCTTCGACTGCCTGGGCGGAGATGCTGGTGATCAGGTCCGTATCGATCAGTTCCTTGCGAAAGTCTTCAGGACGCTTGTTCTGAAGAGCCGCGAGTTGTCGAATGCGGGCCTGGATGTGTTGTTCGTTGACCCCGATCTTCAGCCGGTTTCGCAAGACGGTATTGACGGCACGTCTGCGAAGCATGGCCAGAACCTTTTTCGTCGCATCGGGACGCGCTTTTTCTAAGGCCGCTTCAACTTCCCGCGCTGAGCCGCCATCCTGCTGGATGGACTTGGCAATGCTGCTGGCCTGATCCTGCAGGGCCTTATGTACGATCCGCCGCGGTGGGGTGTAGTCGAGGTCCTTCATCAACTGGGCGAAGAGGTCCTCGGTCATGAAGCTCGCTTGTTCGAAAGAGAACCGATTTTCCAGTGAGGCTCGTACCTGCTTGCGAAGAACCTCGGCGCTTGGGCTTCCATAAAGATTCACCACGTCTTCGAGTTGAGCCGGAACCGTTCGCTCGGTCTCGCCAAGCACGACATCTATCTGGTGAATGTCGGTGCTGAGTGCTCCGCTCATGACCTGGGAAGGAACGGGGAGCTGGCAGCTGATCGTGTCTCCCTGGGACTTCCCTCGAATGGCTTCGCCAAGACCGGGGAAAAAGATTCCATCCAGCAGGAGTCTTCCATCGGGTTCCGGAATTCGACCGGTGAGATTCGGATACGACGCAACCACGGTGCCATCCTTTGGGTTGGTGATCGTGAGCGAACACCTGAATCGGTCGGTGGTGTCCAGGGGGCCGTCGTATGCCGTATGGGTGCCCGATTCAATGCATTGGTGGGCCAGCTCCGCTTCCACCATTGCCGAATCAATTTCACGCGTGGGCTTTCGAATCGTGAGCTCGGAGAATTCAGGCAGGCTCAAATCGGGCATGCGGTCGATCAGGAATTCGATTGAGTAGTCCTCTCCCTCAGCCGGAAGCGGGGGAGCTCCGCCGATGGGCAGTGCGGGGCCCCAGAGGGGTGGAGATTCCTGTCGTCCCATCGACTCCTCGACGCAGATGTTTGTCAGAAGCTGGGCGAGTTGCTTGTCGTTTTGTTCCATGTTGCCTTCGGCAAGTCGGTCAGTGATCTGCTTGATGCAATGGGCGGGCAGTACGACAGTGAGCTTCTGGTCGAAATGATCGAGTGGCTCGACGTCAATCTTAATTTCCTCGGTATTGATCGCTGGAGTCTGCACTGTGTCGGGTCCCTCCGGTGGGAGTGTATGGGGGATCTCGAGTCTCGGGTCTCGGGTCTCGGGTCAGCCTATTTGGTCGTTGATGAAGTACACTGTGGCCATCATGGAACAGACTCCTGAGCAGAATACCGTACTCGCACGGGTGAGTGAGCTCGTACGCAACAAGTATTTCACCATGGCGCGCGAGGTGCTCAACCGCGAGCTCGCGGAAGATCCCGCGAACATCCCCCTTCGTGTAAAGCTCGTCGAGATCTACAACGAGATCAGGGACTTCCAGGAAGCCTGCCGGCTGCTCACTGAGCTGCTGGTCGAGGTTCCCGACAATGATCGGCTCTTCAGCCTGTATCCGCAGGTACTCCTCGGAGCAGGTCGGCCAGATGAGGGAATCGAACGTGCTCTCGAGCTCCAGGAGCGACTTGGCAAAGGCAGCTTCCACGCCCTCGGGCTGCTCGCGGAGCTGTATGAGACCACCAGCCGAACCGACGACCTTCGCGAACTGGTGGACCGGATGGCCCCCAAGGGCCCGGTGGAGGAACTGATCCGTGATTACAGCCGGGCACGCCTTCTGCTCCGGGACAAGGAGTACGAGAGCGCGGTTCAGCTCTTTGACGAAATCCGCACCCGGCTTGATGCGGACAGTCATGTCGGCGAGGACATTCGATTGACCCGAATGGTCGACTGCGGTTTTCAGATGTGCAAGGCCTACGATCGAATGGGTGACTACGACAGTGCCTGGGCGGCGGCCACCAGGGCACACCAGGATCATCAGGCGGCTTTGCCATCCAACTTCAGCAGCGAGGAATACCGCCAGAACCTCGAATCGATCATGGAACTCATGGACAAGGAGACCCTGGCCTCCCTCGCTCACGCCCAGGAGGACCTCGAGTGGGAGCCACTCTACATCGTCGGCAACCCTCGCAGCGGAACGAGCCTGCTCGAGCAGATCCTGAGTATGCATCCAGACATCGCCAATGGGGGAGAGATGTCGATCAGCCTGCGCTTGATGGAGGACCTGCCACGACTGACCGACTCCTACCATGGTTGGCCGAATTCGGTCCTCGACATGCAGGTGGGTGATGCCAATGCACTGGGCAGAATGTACATGTCCGCACTCGCGCATTTCAGTGCCGGGAAGAAGATCGTCTCCAACAAGGCGCTGAACCTCCAGGCCCAGCTGGGGTTCCTCTCCCTGGTGACGCCGAACGCCAAGGCGATCATGCTCTACCGTTATCCTCTGGACAACTGCGTGTCCTGTTACACGACCAACCTCCTCACTTCCGGGCATCTCTACTGCTCCGACCTCGACGAGCTCGCGAATGTCTGGCTGGCGCGTCGAAAGATCATGGAGCACTGGTTCGACCGGATCGAGATGCCACTGATGGAGCTGCACTATGAGGGCCTGGTCCAGAATCAGGAGTACGAGACTCGGCGATTGATCGAATTCCTTGGCCTGGAGTGGGACGAGTCCTGCCTGGAGTTCTACAAGTCGAAGTTCGTGGCCCGCACCATCAGCTACGACCAGGTCAACCGAAAGATGTACACCACCTCCGATGGTCGCTGGAAGAACTACGAGAAGCACCTCGGCCCCTTGGCGGACAAGCTCTCAGACTACCTCTGACTCGCTTCTGCACTCAAAGAGGTTCTGGTCTCTCTTGGTGTCTCAAAAAGTGAACAGGCCGGCTCGAGGAGCCGGCCTGTTCGTCTGACTGATGGTCGAGTCACCGATCAGAAACGAGGTGTCGTCCTGAAAGGTTCTTCGACAGCTCTCACTTTCGCTTGCGACGTGAGCTGAGGCCAGCAAGTCCGAGCAGTGCGAGGGCGCCCGGAGCGGGGACGACGGTGAAGGTACCGCTGACCGCTGCGGTGCCAACCATGCCGAAGGTGACCGAAGTCTCATCGTTGCCAAGGTTGCCGGCGACGTTGAACGCATCTTCGCCAGTGGCGTCGTTCCAAACCCAGCCATCACCCCAGGAGTCCTGCATGGCGACGGTGTAGGAGCCTTCAGCGAGGTCCATCTGGAACGTGGTGAGGTAGCCGCTGAGCTGTGCGGAGGTGCTCCACAGGCCGAAGCTGACCGGGTAGGTCCCGGACTGGCTCGTACCAGCGTAGATGTAACCGCCTTGGACGAACATCGAGGCGATGGTGTTGCTGTTGCTGTCAATCAGCTGCCATCTGTTCTCACTGATGTAATAATCATTGTGGACGGTGAACGAAATCAGTTCAGCGGCCGCGGTGCTGCCGACAGCCGCGGTTGCGACTCCAGCTGCAGTAAGCGCAAATCTTTTAGACATAAGTCTTCTCTCCATATAAGGTACACACGTATTCAGAATACAAACTAGGGAATCATGATGCCCCTAGAGGGGGCCTTAAGGTGTGACTCCAGAAGCGAGTTAAGGGACTGCATTTCTGGAAGCAATCTCATTTGATCACACCAAACAGGTGCTTGCAAATACAAACTTTAAAGAGAATTAGATTTGTGTTGCGAAAACGCCCACTCTGAGTTGGGCCCTGCCGCCACCATCAAGCGGGCGTTCGAATACGCTCGTTTTTACCGGCTTAGCGTCGAAGTGTGCTGCAATGCCCTTTTTCTTGCTCTTGGGAGGGTTTTGTGCAATCCAGGCCTTTTCAAGCCCAGCAACGGCTGGATTTGAAATACACCGGCCAAGAATAAAAACGAACGTTGATATTTTCCCCTTTCACGCTAACCTTGTTCCAGGCCGGGACTGGTGGAATACAGTGGAGTCGAAGACTTCGCTCGAGGTGGGCATTGCCGGGAATGTGAATGAGCTTGGATCAGCTGAAAATCACTGAACTGCATACGGTTGGACCAGGTGGACCGAAACGGTCCATCGCGGTGACCATTGCCCTGTTTGGGGCGTCCCTTATCTGTTATCTGGCCAGCCCAGTCGCGGCCTCTGCTGGCGCCGCTGCTCCGCCAGCGAATGACCTGTGCATTGATGCTCAGCCCATTGGCCAGGGAATCCATGCTTTCACTTCCATTGATGCCGGTACCGATGGTCCGACGAGTTCATCGTGTTCGACCTTCGGAAACCAGGTGACCTGGAACGACGTGTGGTTTCGTTATGTGGTTGAGAGCGATGGAATCCTTCGTGTTTCCACCTGCAACCTGATTGACTTTGACAGCCGCATTGCTCTCTACGAGGGTGCCTGCTCGGAGGAGTCTGGTGAAAAGGGTGCCGGTGGAAGCTTGGTCGAAATAGGTTGCAATGACGATGCCCCAGGCTGTGCCGGCTACTCATCAACCGTCGTGATCGCTTGTACCGAGGGGCAGTCAATCCTCGTTCGGATTGGTGGCTTCGCTGATGGAGCCACTGGATCGGGAAGCTTCGAACTGACCGTTCAACCTCCGTGCTTCGAGGGCTGTTCAGAAGTCAACCAGCTTGAGCTCGAACCCTGTGGCATGGGCACCAACGACGGGTGCAATACGGCCGCTTATTCCGCGGACGCAGATCTCAGCATGTTTCACGAAATGCTTTCCATTGACGTCCCCCTCTGCGGGACTTGGTTCTGTGACGGCGCCACTCGAGACACCGACTGGTTCATGTTTTCAGTCCCTGAACCAGGGGCGATGATGTCCGTCAACTTGCATACCAGTGATCTCGTCGTGGGCTACCTGTACCTCGCTCGGACCGGGTGTCCACTGGAGCTGATCGATTACAAGTATGGCGAGTGCCTCACCAGCATTCCTGAGCAATGGTTGATTCCCGGTGAATACCGGGCGATCGTCGCCCCGGGATTCGAATCGATTGCTCAGTGTGGCCCTGGTGGGACCGGCGGCGACTATGAACTTCTGGTTTCAGAGCGGGAATACGACGTTCCCATTCCTGAGAATGACGACTGCGCCAACGCGACCTTGGTCGCAGATGGGGCTCATTCCTTCACCAATTTCTATTCGACAACTGACGGTCCGGGGCAAGCTCCCACCGAATGCAGTGAATACGGTCCCATCATTCTGGCGGATGTCTGGTTCGCCTACGAGGCTTCCTGTTCTGGTGAGGTGACTGCTTCAGTGTGCGAAACAGCAAACTTCGACACGCGTCTTGAGATCTGGGGCGGAGATTGTGCTGGAGCGATGATCGCCTGCAATGACGATGGTGAGGGCTGCGAGGGATACACCTCCGAAGTCAGCTTTGACGCGACCTGTGGATCGACCTACCTGGTTCGTGTCGCGGGTTATCAGGGAGCTCGAGGTGAAGGAATCCTGAGCATCGACTGCGCGGGAGCCTGCTGTCCGGCAGACTTCGATGGCGATGGGCGAGTGGGGGGTTCGGACCTGGCGGCACTGCTGGGCGGGTGGAACTCATCCAGCCCAGACCTGGACCTCACCGGTGATGGCGTTGCAAATGGGGCAGACCTGGCCGCACTGCTGGGTGGGTGGGGAGACTGCTGAACCATATCGTCCCAGGGGTTTCCTCCCTTGGACGGCTCTATGCCTCCCTGTGCTGGTTGACACCACCTCCCCTGTCCTGAGACCATGGCGTTGTGAACCCCATCGAATTGAATCTTGACGGACTGGTTGGTCCAACGCACAACTATGCGGGACTGTCCCCCGGGAACCTCCTTTCGGCGAAACATGCTCGTTCGGTCTCCCACCCTCGGGCAGCGGCTCGGCAAGGCCTCGAGAAGATGAAGCTGGTGGCGAGCCTCGGCATCGAGCAGGGGGTATTGCCTCCTCATCCCAGACCCAGTATTTCATGGTTGAACCGTCTCGGCTTCATCGGTTCCGAGTCAGATGTGATCGAGCAGGCTTCTCAGGTGGACCCTGCTCTGCTCACGGCCTGCTGCTCGGCAAGCGGGATGTGGACGGCCAATGCTGCAACGGTTTCACCCTCGGCGGATACCAAGGATCGCCGGGTTCATTTCACACCCGCGAATCTCTCTTCGCTCTTTCATCGATCGATCGAGGCGGATTGGACGGGGCACCTGTTGCGCGAGATCTTTCAGAGCCGCTCGCACTTTGAAATCCACGATCCACTTCCTGGGGCATCGGCCTTTTCAGATGAAGGAGCGGCAAATCACACTCGATTCGCCGCATCACATGACGAGTCCGGAGTTGAATTCTTTGTGTACGGGCGAGAAGGCGTGACCGCGAGCACCGAAGAGACGTCCTTGGTCACCCGGAGGTTCGTGGGGCGACAGACTCGCGAGGCTTCCGAAGCGGTTGCACGACTTCATGAGCTTGATCCGGCCAGGGTTGTTTTCGCACGGCAGAGCCAGGAGGCAATCGACGCCGGCGTCTTCCACAACGACGTCATCTCGGTGGGAAACGGGCATGTGCTGCTGTACCACGAGCAGGCATTCGTCGGCACCGGTGAAATTCTCGCGCAGTTGCGGGCGAGTATCCAATCGCTTGCAGGTGGCGACTCCGAGGGCTTTCTTCCACTGTGCGTTCAACAGGAGGAATTGACCCTGGAGGAGGCTGCGGAATGTTATGTCTTTAATTCTCAGCTTCTGACCCTCCCGGATTCAGCTGGATCGATGCTGTTGCTTGTTCCCAGTGAATGCGAGGAGCACGTTCGGGCCCGACGCGTCCTTGATCGCCTGCTTCGTGAAGAAAATCCGATTACGAAGGTTGAATTCGTCGATGTGCGGCAGTCGATGCGTAACGGCGGGGGACCTGCCTGTCTTCGTCTTCGAGTGGCGCTTACGGAAGACGAGCTTGCTCACATGCATCAGGGGATCCGCTTCACCGATACGCTCCACGACCGGCTGCTGAAGTGGGTCGACACGCATTATCGAGAGACGCTTACGATTCCGGACCTTGCCGATCCTTCGCTCGTTTCCGAGACCACCGCGGCCTATCGAGCGCTTGAGGACATCCTTCAGCTCCCTTTTCTCAGTACCACCTAATGATTCCTTCTTCCCAAACCACCCGCAATGATGCCCCTGACGTACTGATTGTCGGTGCGGGGCCTATTGGAATCGAGACTGCGATCGAATTGGGGAGGCGTGATCTTCGTGCACTGGTCCTTGATGCCGGTGCGATCGGGCAACAGATTCTCGAGTTTCCGCCTGCCACTCGCTGGTTCTCATCTCCTGAGCGCCTGAGCATTGGTGGCATCCCCTTCACGACGCCTTCGGCCGAAAAAGGGACGAGGGAGGAGTACCTCGCGTATCTGCGGCAAGTGGTTGATGCCTGCAAGGTGGAGGTTCGGACTTTCCAGCGGGTGGAAACAATCGTCCCACTCGCAGATCAGTCAGGACATCGAGTGACCAGTACGTCACTCAGCGGCCTGCAGCACGTCATCGATGTTCCCACGGTCGTAATCGCCACTGGAGGGACTGCTCGCCCGCGCCAACTCGGTATTCCCGGCGAAGACAGTCCTCACGTGCATCGCTCGATCGGTGAGCCGCATCGTTTTCACGGGCGAAGGGTGCTCATCATCGGCGGGAAGAACTCTGCATGTGACGCTGCGGTCCTGGCCTATCGGTGCGGGGCGCGGGTGACTCTGTGTCATCGCGGGCAGGCAATTCATGACCGGGTCAAGTACTGGATCAAGCCAGAGCTTGAGGCAATGCTCAGAAGCGGTCAGATCGAAGGGTGCTTTGGGATGGTTCCCCTGAGAATCGAGCCTGATGGAGTGGTGTTGCGCTCTCTGGAGAATGATGCAACGCGTACCGTTGAAGTCGATGACGTCTTGATTGCCATTGGTTACGAAAGCGATCAGACCTTGCTGCAGAAGACCGGCGTGCAGCTCTTGGGTTCCGAAGAAGCGGTCGAACACAATCCGTTGACCATGGAAACCAACGTTCCGGGAATGTACGTGGCGGGAACCGTGGTGGCGGGAACTCAGGCGAAATTCCGTGTCTATATCGAGAATTCGCACGTACATGCCCGGCGCATAGCAGCCGCACTCTCGAACTCAGAGGCTCCCCCGGAGCCGGTCTACAACGATCTGCCCGAAAGTTGAACCCGAGGGGCTCACCGGCGTCGCTTGCGAGCCTTCTTGAGCATTGCCCTGGATCCTCTTCGATGTCTCCAGCTCTTGAAGAGCAGTCCAGCGCCCATCACCACCGCGGTGATGAATCCCAGCATTCCAAGTGTTCCCTGGATGCTCCAGCGATCATCCGGTGCGGCGTGAACAAGAATTGAACTGGCCACTACGATTGCGCTGATCAGCAGTGAATGAGCAACGTTGTCGGTTGAGGCTTCTGCGGTCTCGATCAGTTCTTCCATCTTGCCCAGATCGAAGTCGATTTTGAATTCGTTCCTGCGTATCTTGCGGACAATCGAACTGATGTCCTGCGGAAGACTTTCGAAGACCTGGAGGTAGGAATTCGACGTGCTCTTGATGCGTCGGAAGATGGCCTTCGAGGAATACCGCTCCTTGAGTAGGTGCGCAATGTAGGGGTGAGCAAAGGTCACCATGTCGAACTTCGGATCAACCTTTGCGCCGACCCCTTCGATGGTTGACATCGCCTTGATCAGCAGTACCACGTCCGCGGGGCACTGAAGTCCGTACCTTCGCAGGGTCTGGAAAAAGTCGTCCAGAAGCTGGCCAAGATCGATCCGGTCCATCGGTACCCCGAGAAACTGATCAACCATCTGCTGGACATCGCCGCGTGCACGCCGGATGTCGATCTTGTCGGGATCCATATCGGCAAGCGCGAGTGCGCAGTTCATGACCTCGTCGGAGTCGTTCTTGGTCACCCCGTAGACGAGTTCGGCGATGTGCATCCGGGTATCGAGGTCGACGTGCCCGACCATTCCGCAGTCGATGAAGACGATCGATCCGTCATCCGGGTTGATGAAGATGTTGCCGGGATGCGGATCGGCGTGGAAAAAACCCATTTCGAGGGTCATCTTGAAAACAGCCCGGGAGCCGTTCTCGACAATTTTCTGCCGCACTTCGCTGGTGAGCTTGCTGAGGTCAGCTCGGGCCAGGAGCTGGCCCTTGATTTCCTCGATGCAAAGCACGCGTTTGGTGGTGGCTTTCCAGAATACTTCGGGGAAATCGATCTCAGGATCGTCGGCAAAAGCGGACTTCAGGTTCTCGGTTGAGCGTCCTTCCTGAAGAAGATCGATTTCACGGCTCAGTTCGCGAGCGAATTCAGCCGCAACCTCGGTCGGTTCAAATCCCATGTTCTCGAAGTAGTCATCAACCACTGTGGCGATGAACCGAAGAATTTCCATGTCGGCGAGAAGAGTCTCTTCGATTCCCGGGCGCAGGATTTTCAGTACGACGGTGTTGCCGTCGGCAAGTACGGCACGGTGTGCCTGAGCCATGGAGGCCGCTGCAATGGGTGTTTCTTCGATTGACTGGAAGATTTCGTCGACTTGGCCGGGAAATTCCTGTTCCAGTCGTTCGCGAATCTTGGCAAAGGGAACAACGGGGCATTCACTCTGCAACTTCGCAAATTCAGCAGCCACATCATCGGGAACCAGGTCGCGACGCGTGCTGAGGACCTGACCGAGCTTGATGAAGGTGGGCCCGAGTTCCTCGAGGGCCAGCCGCAGGCGGACTTCCTTTTTCTGTCTGATGAAATCTGCTTCGACCCTTCCGCGATGGCCCAGTGCACCAAGTGATCGACTCACCACGGCGGAGAGACCGGTGTGGCGTACGAAGTCTGCAAATCCGTACTTGATCAGTACGGTGAGAATCTGCCGGTATCGGCCCAGGTTTCTGATCTGACTTGCCAGTAGCACGGAATTCCAGCCTCCTTGAGTCATGATGCTAACGGAGCATCACCTGTTCCGCACGAACTGAGATCTCGAGCTCGCCTTCATCACCGATTCCGATTCGGCATGGTCACTCTTCGGTCATCACTCGAAAAAGTCGTCGGCTTCCTCTTCAGGCTCTCCGGCTTGATTTCGTTCTTGATTCGCCTGTTCCACCAATCGGCGCAGGTAGGCGTTTTCCCGACGTGTCGCCTCGAGGTCGAAAACCAGGTATTTGACGCTTAATCTGAGGTAGTCAAGGGATTCCTGGAGCTCACCAAGCGAGGTCTGAAGCTCCTCTCCACCAGATGTTTCAGGAGTTTTCGTCTTGTGACCCTTTGATTCCGATCCGGGGAGCTCCCGAATGCGTTCAATGAGCTCTGCCATCTTCTTCTGGAACGTGTTTTCGTCCATGTCTGTCTTCCACTCTTGGGTTGTTTCGTGCTCCGGGTTCACGATTCACCGGGCACGACATCAAGAGACCACAGGTACGAGCCCGGAAAAGACCGGGTTGACGAATTCCCCCCTGAAGGTGCTCAGGAGTAGGAATTACGCAGGTTGTGCAGGTATCGGACCTGGGGTGCTCAAGCCCTGCCGTGGCATCCTTCGAGGGCGGCTTGGGCGCCTGGGGCGGCTGACTTCATGAGGTCGTTCACCGGTTCTCGATTTCGCCTGGCTTCGCTCATCAAGGAACGCAATTGTTCGTCACGACCTCGTGCCCAGTGCTTGAAGAACTCTTCGAGTTCATGTCGATTGAATCGACTCATCGGATCATCCAGGCCGGTCTGAGCGACGGCCCAGTCGATGAGTGAGGCGCCGTCGGACGTGAATCGGAAGAGTTCGAGGGTTTTTTTAAGTCGTCCTCTCAGGGAGCTGAAAGGGTCGAGTACTTCCGGGGGCAGATTGGTCATCGCGTCTTCCGGCTTTCGCTTCGTGATCTCGCCCAACCAACCCGATTCGTGTGCCAGTTCTTGGGCAGCAAAAGTGTGCTCCACGTCCTCTTCGTCGTTGGCTCGAGTGACTACTTCCACCTGTGCTGCGCCGGCCAGGATGGTCTTCATCCCTACATTTGGGAACCGAATCCACACTCGCTGGTCCTTTGCTCCTTCGCGAGTGACAAACTCAACCTTCTGCACAGTTCCAATGCCCCATTCCGGTCGGGCTTGCAGTCTGATCTCGTCGTCTTGTCTGAACATCGATTTAGTCCGTCCGGTAGAAGGAGTGGCGGTAATGGCCGAGGCAGCTGCTTCTTCTGTGGAAGAGAGAGCAGTCGTGCTTGGTATGAAGTACCTCTGGTTCAGAGGCGTCATTCTGAACGTGAACTGCCAATCATCGCAGCCGTCGCTTCGACGGTGCAAAATCGTTCTGGCTCGCTCTGGTTCGTGGGTGACAGGTCAGGGAGTCGAACTCCCGCTTCCGGTCACGACCAGTGTACCATCGGATCTCAGGATCGCAATAAAAGACCAGTTACCGGGTCGGCCCGGGTCGAAAGTGAGTCACAGGTGAGCACAGATACGATGAAGCTGGGTTTTCTCGGGGATGTGAACGGTGTTCCCGGACGAAACGTGATCCTGCAGCGGCTCGCAGATTTCCGAACTGACCACGCACCGGATCTTTTGGTCGTCAACGGTGAGAATATTCGATCTGGAAGTGGAATTACTCCGGATCTGTATGCCTGGCTTCGCAAGCAGGGTGTGGACGCGGTGACTCTTGGTGATCATGTCTTTCGGGATCAACGGATCCTGCCTCAGCTCGAAGATCCTGATGAACCCATTTCTCGTCCCGCAAACCTTTCCACCAGTGCCTCTGGAAAGCGACTCATTCGGGTGCCGATTCCGGGGGGTGGCTCTCTGTGGGTATTCACTGTTCTGGGCCGAATCTTCGTGAACCTGCCGGCAAACGATCCCTTTGCCTGTGTTGATGAGTTGCTGGATTCGATTCCTGAACAAAATCCCCTGGTCATGGTCGAGGTGCACATGGAGGCCACGAGCGAAAAGATCGCCCTTGCGCATCACCTCGATGGTCGAGTTGCCGCCGTGCTTGGGACGCATACCCATGTCCCAACGGCCGATGCACGCGTACTTCCCGGTGGGACTGCGTTCATCACCGATGTGGGCATGTGCGGTCCTTATGATTCTGTGATTGGCCGTCGGAAGGATGCGGTGTTGCAGCACATGCGAACCGGCATGCACGCACCATTCGATATGGCCTCCGGTGGAGAGTCGATGTGCGGGTGTGTGGTCACGATTCGACGGCAGACGGGGCTTGCCGTATCGATCGAGCGTATTCAATACGACGCTGACTACTCCAAACCGCCATTCAAGTAGCCGTCCCCCATCCTCCGCCACCGGGGGTTTCCACAATCACCGCATCGCCGGTTTCGAGTGAGTACTGGTCGCAGCCTGAGAGTACATGTCTGGTGCCGTCTTCGAGTACGAGATACTGAGTTCCGGGCGTCCCGTCACTGCCGCCATGCAGTCCGTAGGGCCCTTGATTGCGATGTTGTGAAACGAATGAAATCTCGATTGGTTCAAGTGCACGAATGGATCGAATGACTCCGTCACCACCGGGGTGCTGGCCGCTTCCACCTGAGCCTCGCCGGATTGAAAATCGATCTAGTTGTACGGGGAATCTGGTCTCCAGAATCTCCGGGTCAGTGATTCGAGTATTGGTCATGTGGGTATGCACTGCGCTGCATCCTGCAGCCCGGGCTGTGGCCCCGGATCCTCCAGAAATTGTCTCGTAGTAGCCCAGATGCTCGTTGCCGAACAGGAGGTTGTTCATGGTGCCCTGGCTGCAGGCGGCCAAATCAAATGCAAGCAGGAGGGTGTCCGTGATTCGCTGGGAGGTCTCGGTATTGCCCGCACATACTGCCGGACAACAGTCCGGATCATCTCCAAAGCTGGGATTCAGCATTCCCTCGGGCACGATGAGGTCCACTGGTTCCAGGAGGCCCTCATTCATGGGGACCTCGATAGCTGCCAGCAGGCGCATGAGGTAGACACAGGCTCCGGTGACGATGGCAATGGGGGCATTGAAGTTGCCAGGGTGAACGTCCGAACTGCCGGTGAAGTCGAGTATCAGTCGTTCGTCACGGGTGAAGGCATGCAGTTGAATAAGTGCACCGTCATCAAGCGTTTGTCGTACGGTGCGATTGAAGCTTCCCAGTTCCCGAATGGAACGTCGAGCAATTCGGCTGGCATTGTCTCGGACCTGAGTCGATCGGTCCAGATAGCCTGCGGTTCCAAGTCCTCGAGCGAGGCGTCTGAGGTGCTCGACTCCATGATAGGTAGCGGCAAGTTGCGCACGGAGATCGGCAATGTTCTCGTGGGGTTGCCGGCTGGGCCACGGTCCCGAAGTCAGCAGGTTCTCTATCTGATCGAACTCAGGTACCCCACCGCGTACGAGGTGTCTCGGAGTGATCAGTACGCCTTCTTCGGCCAGATTGGATGCAAAGGGAGGGGTTGACCCCGGGCGTGCACCTCCAAGTTCCGCGTGGTGTGCTCGTACTGCAGCAAAGCCCAGCAGTGTCCCCCCCGAATCGGTTTCGTGGATTGGAGCAATCGTCGTGATGTCGGGAAGGTGCGATCCACCACACCCGGGGTGGTTGGTGATCAATACATCCCCGGGGAGGGCTGTGATCACCTCCAGCGTACGTCGTACACAGATGCCCATCGAGCCCAGGTGGATGGGCATATGGGGAGCGTTGACCAGAAGGCGCCCCTTGTCGTCGAGCAGTGCGCAGGAGAAGTCCAGTCTCTGCTTCACATTCACTGACAGTGCGGTCCGCTCGAGCAGGCGACCCATCGCCACTGCAATCGATTCAAGTCGCGCAGAGACCAGCTCGGAGCCTGCAATGCCTTCGGCTCCTTCCAGCCGAGGGGTGTCGCGGGTTTCGGTGATTTCTTTGCAGGTGATCATTCCAAATTGGTCCAGACGGAGCTCCCAGCCCGGTTCGATGACAGTGGTTGCGCCGTCCTCGACCAGCAGCAAAGGTCCGAAGCGGGGAACCTGAGGCTGAAGTTGATCGCGCCGAATGATCTCTACGGTGCAGTTTCCCTCGGAAAGAGTCATGCGAGTTGATCGGGAGTGCTGTGGCGGGGGAGAGGGATCTGACACGAAATCGTGAAGTTCGAACTTCTCATCATCCATTGCACGGGCACGGATCCACGCCACTTCGATCGGACGATCAGGCGGTGGGTATCCGTACACCTCCTGGAAACGAGCTGTGAAGCGTTCGCGGAGATTCTGATTTTCGGCCAGGTCGATTTGAATCACATCATCCTGGCCATGAAGCCTCATCCCTAGAAGAGTCCGAATGGCTGCCTGTTCCGGGTTTGAAAGTCTGGAGGCGGCTTCCCTTTCAAGTTCATTTCGTACACTCGACATGCATTTCTCGAAAGAATCGAGTGCCTGGTTCAGAGTGCGCTCACTGAATTGTTCGTTGCGTGCCAGTAGTGCGCCACGTGCACTCAGGATCCCGGTGTCGTTTGGCAAAAGAATGCGCTTGATACCCAGTCGGCCTGCAATGGCACATGCATGTTGCCCTCCCGCCCCACCAAACGGAACAAGTACGTGTCCTTCTGGATCGGCGCCTTCGCGAATGGAGATGGCGCGCATGGCCTCCGCCATCCGTTCGTTGGCAATGTCGAGCAGGCCCAGAAGTACTGCCGTGGGTTCCGGGCGTGCGACCTCGGAGCTTTCGATCACATCCAGAAGGTCGTCAAGGGCGCTCCGCGCAGCCGCTTCGTCCAATGGCAGGCCAAAGCTGTCGGAGTCCGCACGACCAAGTAGTAGGTTCACGTCGGTCAATGTGAGCGGTCCTCCTGCGCCGTAGCAGGCAGGGCCGGGATCCGCCCCTGCGCTTTGGGGCCCGACCGCAAGACCGTTCGGGCCCCAATGACAGATGGAACCTCCGCCAGCGGCCACCGTCTCTATTGCAACGCAAGGCGCCTGAACTCGTGCCGGGCCCACTCTCGTTTCAAAGCGATACAGCATTTCTTCGTCGTATCTGGACACGTCGGTGCTGGTGCCTCCCATGTCGAATCCAAGGATTCTCCTGATCCCGATCGATTCAGCAGCCCGCGCGGCCCCGACGACGCCGCCGGCTGGTCCACTGAGCAGTCCGTCCTTTGCTTGAAACCGTTCAGTCGGGGTGAGTCCTCCTGAACTGGTCATCACCAACACTTGGCATTGATCAGCTCCATCTGAATCAAGTATTCCGTCCAGAAAACGTCCGAGCAAGGATCGTATGGAGGCTTCAACGGCCAGGGTCTCGGTTCTGGATGTCAACCCTTCTGACAGTGAGAGCTCGGTGGCGGTGATGACCGTTGGGATCCCTCGCGCGACCAGCGCATCCGCAAGCCGTCGTTCATGATCTGGATTCTTCCAGGCATGCACCAAGGAGATTCCGACTGCCCCGACCTCCGATTGAAGAAGTTCGGAGGCGATCTCATCGATCTGTTCGTCGCATAGTTGCCGCTGCATGCAGCCGGACTGATCAAGTCGGGACTGGACACCGATGATTTTCGACGGGACCAACCTCTGGCGGTCGATATCGAGTGCAAAGAGATCGGGTCGTGACTGATCTCCAATCTCGAGTTGATCCTCAAGTCCTTCGTCGAGAACCAGGGCAAATGAGGCTCCGCTGCCCTCCAGTAATGCATTGGTGCCCCGGGTCGTCGCGACGCGCAGTTCGAGTGGCGGAATCGGATCGCTTGGTGTCGTATTGAGCATCAGGTACAGCGCGAGTCGGGGAGCGTCGTAGGGAGCTCGAAGTTCGACCAAACTCCCGGGGGGAAGCCTGAGACTCGATTCGAGTGCCACTTCATCGGAGCGAGGGTGTTCTGCAATCGTGTCGAGCGGCTCGCCGCCGGGTGCTGCAATCATGAAGCCCTTGAAGAGTCCGCTTGGTGGATGAACGTCACGAAGGTCCAGTCCATGAAGGCCGGAGGTTGGGCATGCTCGAATGGTGGCTCGAATCGCGGAGCTTGAAAGGACCTTGCTCCGGTGGATTCGGCCATCAGGGGACTGGGCAATACCGTCCGTGAAGGTGCCGCCGGTGTCGATTGCGACGCGCCAGGAGGGTTTCTTACTCGCTTGATGATGATTCATTCCGAGACAGAAGCTACCATGTCCAACACCCTAATGAGGATTCCATGACCGACTCACGACACAATCATTTCCGACCACGTCCCGGAGCTGTTTTGCCTTGGTTGCTCTGGCCGATTCTTTTGGTGATCGGTCTCAGCACCTACGTGTTGGTGGCCGGCAGTACCGGATTTTGTCCGACCTGCTCCGCCATTCTGGGTGCGGTCAGTGGCAAGGCGATTGCAACCGGGGATTCCACGACCCCGGTCCGTGATGGCTCTGCTCAGATGGATTCCGCTGCGGGCGCATTTTCCACGCTCACCTTTCATCAGGTCGATGGCACCCCGGTCCAGATGTCCGATTATCTGGGAAAGCCCGTGCTGGTCGAGGTCTGGGCGACTTGGTGTGCTCCCTGTCGCCGAAACCGCAAGGTCCTGTTCGAGGCGCAGGACCTCCTGGCAGACCATGCGAACCTCTTGGCTCTTTCGGTCGATCAGGGGGGAGCGCCGGTCGTTGGCGCCTACCTCAAGAAGGAACATGCTGGTGACTCCCGCTGGACCGAGCTTCTGGCGACTGACCCCGCGTTTCGGAGTGTGATCCGACCGCACGACCAGCGTCCCACGATACCCAAGCTCATCTACATCTCAGCTGGTGGCGATGTCATCGACATTGAGTACGGAGAGGTGGATCCAAGCTGGATCGTCAATCGCCTCAAGGCCATGGCTCCCTCCGAAAGCTCCGGCGGGTGAGTGGCCACTAATGGGTGCGATCGTCGACGCTGCCTATCTGGTCGGACTCCTTGCAAGCTCTCCGGTCCTGGTCCCTCGGATGCTGAGACGTGGGAAACACCGAATCGACTGGAAAGCGCGCCTGGGCCGCGGAGAATCGCTTCCTCAGGCAGCGGCTCCTCGGATCCTTATTCATGGGGTATCGGTGGGGGAGATCAATGCCATTCGGCAGCTTGTCGACCGTCTGCTCACTGACACGCCTGCCCGAGAAGTCGTGGTCGCATCGACTACGACAACCGGACTGGCGCGAGCTCGTACCTTGTATTCGGAGCGTTGCTCTGTCGTTCAGTATCCCCTTGACTTCTCTTCATCGGTCAGCAGATTTCTGGACCGCATACAGCCTGATCTCTTTGCTTCCGTGGAGCTGGAACTCTGGCCGAATTTCACCCGTGCCTGCGTACGTCGGGGCATTCCGCAGATCGTGGTGAACGGCCGTCTCAGTGAACGAAGCTTTCGTGGGTATCGACGGGTACGTCCACTCATACGTCCCATGTTCAAGCGCGTCGATCAGGTGGGTGTTCAGGACGATGTCTATGCGGATCGTTTCCGGCAATTGGGGGCAGATTCTGATTCGATTGTCATCACTGGAACCATGAAATGGGACACGGCACGGGTGGAGGATGACGTTTCAGGCTCATCGGAACTCGCCGAATCAATGGGCATAGACCGCTCTCGCCCATTAATCGTAGCTGGATCCACGGCTCCGGATGAGCATCTGCTGCTGCATCAGGCGACCCCCAAAGGCGTTCAATTGCTTTGCGCCCCTCGGCGTCCTGAGTGGTTCGATCAAGCGGCGCACATTCTGAAGGGATGCGCTCGACGGAGCCGTTCGGATTCCAGAAGTGCCACCGATCGCTATCTTCTAGACACCATGGGAGAGTTGCGAGCCGCCTATGCACTGGCGGACGTGGTCGTCGTGGGGCGAAGTTTCGGAGAGCTTCATGGGAGTGACATGATGGAGCCTGCGGCACTTGGAAAGCCGGTGGTGGTGGGTCCTGCTACCGGTGATTTTCAACTGACAGTTGATGCGCTCAGTCAGGCTGGTGGGATTCTGGTGTCGAGTCAGGAACGTCTTGCCGAAGATCTCGCCACCTTGATCAGCCGGGCCGATCTTCGGTCGGATCTTTCGAAACGAGCCAGGGAAGTCGTCATCGCCCAACAGGGGGCGACCTCCCGAACTCTGGAAATAATCAGCCGGCAACTCGAGGGACGAAAGACTCCATGAACGAATTCGAGTTGATCAATCATGTGCGCTCCCTGAATGAAACTCTTGGTTCCCGAGTCGTACTTCCACCGGGTGATGACCTGGGAGGACTTGGCTTCGGGCCGGGGGTCGTCGTACTGGCGGGTGTCGATCAAGTCATTGGAGGCGTGCATCTTCCCGTAGACGCTTCTCCGGAACGATACGCACGCAAGGTGATCTGCCGATCCCTCAGTGACGTCGCCGCCATGGCGGCGCTCCCCGCAGGGGCCCTGGTGACGGCGGCAGTACCCGTTGGTCTTTCCGCGGATTGGGGACCTCGATTTGCCGACGCTCTCAACCGTATTGCGACTCAGTATGACTGCCCCGTATTTGGAGGTGATGTGGCTGCCTTTGCGAACTCAGCCGCACCTCCGCTGGTGACGGCCACGGTTCTGGCGTCTCCGGACGATTCGATGAGCGGTCGATTTCTCACAAGATCCGGCGCACAGCCCGGGGATGAGATCTGGGTGAGCGGTTTCCTGGGTGGATCGCTTCGATCCGATGGCTCGGGTCACCATGAGACATTTGAACCGAGGGTCGGTCTTGCGCTCGCCATCCACCGACTCATCGGAGAATCACTCCATTCAATGATCGATCTCTCCGATGGCCTCGTTTCGGATGTGGGGCATCTGGCGGTTGAGTCCGGAGTCAAGATGACTCTCGAATCCGATTCATTGCCCAGGCGAGGCGCAGCAACTCCTGCCGAGGCTCTTTCTGATGGGGAAGATTACGAATTGTGCTTTACGGTCGATCCTTCCGTCGAGCTGCCGGATTGCCTGGATGAGATACCTCTCGTCAGAATTGGTTCGGTTCACTCTGGTGCTGGAGTGGTGATACTGGAAGATGGAGTCGAGGTCGACTTTTCCAGCAGGGGATGGGAGCATCGGACATGAACAAGATCATCTCCCATGAACGGTTCCTCGTGGATGCGCTGGCAACCGAGCAGTACGGTTGTGAGATGGGACGTCTGTGCCGCGGAGGCGAGCGAATTTCATTACGCGGTGAGCTTGGGGCCGGCAAGACCACGTTCATGCGTGGCTTTGCCGAAGGGCTCGGGGTGGACTCTTCGGAGGTTTCAAGTCCGACATTCACGATCCTGCACGTGCATGAATCGGGGACGGGAGACATCCGTCTGGTTCATGGAGATGCGTATCGATTGGAGTCGATGGAAGAGCTCCAAGAAATCGGATGGGAAGAATATCTTCTTGATCCTCGGACGGTGGTGGTTCTGGAATGGCCGGAAAAAGTACCAGGTGCCTTGGGTTCCGATGCCGTGGTGATCGAGCTCATGCACGGCGCAGTGGGCGAAGATGGCGTACTCGGTCGCTTTGTCCGTTGCATGGATCCAGTCAGCAATGAGGCTTCGATGGCTGCGCGGCGTTGTCCGTCTTGCAACAAGACGGTTGCCGAGGATGAATCGAGCTTTCCGTTCTGCAGCACGCGTTGTCGAATGGCTGATCTGGGAAACTGGTTCGCAGGTAACTACTCGGTATCCCGAGAGATTGAGGAAGATGACCTGATGAACCCCGATCTGTCGTGAGCAGCGGGCGCTCCAGCTTATTCAGGGGTTGAAGGCGGGGCTTCTTCAGAATCTTCAGGACTGTGCGCATAGATATGCATTCGGTGTCCGATGGGGTTCCAGCCAAGTTCCTTGCAGATCCGGTTGCGAAGCTCGATCACTTCTTCGTTGGTGAACTCCACAAGTTTTCCGGTGCGCATGCAGACCATCTGGTCCTGAGGCTCTCGGCCGTAGATCAGCCGGTAGTGGGACTGCTTGGAGTCGAAAAGCGCCTGAGTGATTATTCCCGCCTCGGTAAGCAGGATGATCGTTCGATAGATTGTCGCTTTGGAGACCCGGGCTGCACTGCCGGTCATCTGGAGCAAGATCTCCTCAACCTCGAATACTTCGTCACGGTCAATGATCGCGTCGAGAATGGCCGCTCGTTCAGGAGTGTATTTCAAGCCTCGAGATTTGAGAAAGCGACGAAACACTGAACAGATGGGCGCCATCATTTCGGTGGGGTCGGTCGGTTTGAAGGGTGGTTCTGCATCGAAGCTCATGTGGACAGTGTAGGGTGCGGAGTGCTGGCTGTCTGGAGAAAGGGCTCGGAGGCTCTTCTGGCACGCGGAAGTGCCCTTACGGGGTGCAGCACACTAACATCGAAGGATGAAAGCACTGGACATCCTCGCCCTGGAGCCCTGGTATGCGGGCAGCCACCGGTCTGTCGCAGACTCATTGACGGCGCATTCGGCACATCGCTGGACATGGCGGACCCGCCCTGGAGGCGGGGTGCGTTGGTGCTTGCGGCAGTCGGCATTGACCTTTGCAGAAGAGGTGGGGGACTTGGTCAAGGGGGGTGAGCGATGGGATGCCGTCTTCGTCTCAAGCCTCTGTTCACTCTCAGATTTCAGAGCCTGTGCCCCCAGGGCGGTGCGTGCGCTTCCTCATGTTCTCTACATGCATGAAAACCAGGCTGCCTATCCGGTATCGGACAACATTGATGGGCTCACTCGGGATCGTGATGCACACCTGGCATTCACGAATCTCGCATCGATTGAAGCAGCGGACGTGGTGCTCTTCAACAGCGAACACAACCGAGTTTCGTTCATCGAGGCGATGAAAGACCTGCTCGGAAAGGCACCCTGGACCGTGGGTGGCAGTTGGATCGAACGCCTGCAACAGCGAAGCCATGTGGTCTGGCCGCCGGTTCCGGAAGATGCATGGGCGCCCCCTGCTTTACATAACCTGGTTCCTGATGGTTATGCGGACCAAGAAAGCGGGCGACGTCGAATTGTCCGCGTCGCCTGGCCGCATCGCTGGGAACACGACAAGGGCTGTGAGGAGCTCAAGAGTCTGATCGAACGCTGCAAAGGGGATCCGGAGATCGAATTCAGGTGGACGATACTCGGTAGACGGTTCAAGGAAGCGCCCAAAGCGATGAAGCTGATCAAGGAGGAGCATGCTGATGTGCTCGACCGGTTCGGTGGGCCTCGGAATCGAGCGGAGTACCTGCAAATACTGCAATGTTGTGACTGGGTAACCTCGACAGCACGGCATGAGTTCTTCGGAATCGCGGTGGTTGAAGCGATCGCCTGCGGTTGTCTGCCTTGGCTTCCTGATCGACTCAGCTATCCGGAGCTGATTCCAAGCGAATACGTGGGACTGACGCCCTGGGTATCGGGCATTGATACTCGGAAGGTTTCATGTCGACTCAAGGAATACCTCTCATCGGCCAGGGAGCACGACGCAGTCAAGCGGATCGACGCATCGATCGAGGCGGCGATCGGTGAGACTCGGACCCGCGCTCTCTGACCAGGGCCGACGCGATCGCAACGATTGCCACAAGAACGAGAGATGCAATGATCCGAATGAACTTTCCATCGCTGGCGATCCAGTACTCATGGAGAAAGAAAGGGAACGTGCTTGCCTTTGGCCACGGCCATCATGCACGCCTCCCAGCTCGCCAGCCCCCCTTTGAGCCCACCCTAGGTCTCATAATGGGTGTTACGTTAAACGGAGTCTTCCCGAGGGGGCCCTCCAAGCGCCTTACTCCTTCGTCCCGTCGAACGAGATGGCATTCCATTGTTTGTCAACAAGCTGGACTTTGAAGGGCACGGAGTTTGCGTTGCTCAGTCCGACGTTCATCCTTGGTGTGCTCTGTCTCTGACATTGACCAACCATGAGGGCTCCACCGATCAGGAATCCTGCGGCAATAATCGCGATACTTGGGTCATTGTCTTTTCGACCGAGCTCCTCGAGTCTGGATTCGATCCGTTCCAGCCGATCCTCGCTGCTCGTTGCGTCTTCAGGTTTCATTGGTCGCATCCGCTGTTGTTTTTCACGGGTTGGCCCATATGAGCCAACTCGGGCGTTCTTTCTTGATCAGCGCCTATTGACTTTGTCGATCAACGCAGCGATCTGACGATTTGTCGAATTCACTGAGTTCCTATCACGGCGAACCCCAGCCACCGAGAAGCCGCGCCAGATCCTGTCCGTCGACTATTCCGTCGCGCTCGATGTCCTCTCGATGCAGTTCACCAGAGCTGAACAATCCTCCCCAGCGTCCAAGGACCATCGCGAGGTCGGCTCCATCCGCCACACCGTCGCCATTGACGTCACTGTCCTGTGGTACTGGGTCTGCATAGTCGGTGGCTTGCAGGGCTTCCAGTACCGCTCGAGTCTGCCCACTTTCATTTGGGAACTCCACGTGGTTCGGACCTTGAGTCATCCGCTTTCGAATCTTCGTTCCAAGCTCTCCAAGATTCATCTGGTTGCTTTCGAGGTCCGTCAGCTGAGCTCTGATCAATGCGCCAGTTCCAGCTGCAAACGCAGTTGAAAAGCTGGTTCCGGTGCCAGCCACGTATTGTTCTCCGACGGTCGGGCCAACGACCATTCGTTCGTCGTCTACGCCGTTGTAAATGATTACTGAAGATCCGGGAGCCACCATGTTCATTTCAGCGTGGTAGCTGGAAACCGGTGACAACTGCATCGCGTGATCATTCGCCCCTACGCTGACCACCTTGGGGTGCCGAGCTGGGAAGAGGCATCCCCAGGTTCCGGTATTGCCGACTGCGGCAAAAACGGTCACGCCGGATTCCGCGGCATATTCCAAGACACTCGACACTGCCAGGCTTTCCGTCTCACTACCAAGTGATAGTGAGATGATGTGTGCTCCGTTTTCAATTGCCAGCATGATTCCGAGAGCGAGGTTCGCAGCAGAACCGATTCCGTCATCGTTCAGGACTGCGATGGCCATCACCCCGGCCTTTGGCGCGGTGGCCTGTATGAGGCCCGTGACAAATGTTCCATGTCCGAGTGCCTCGTCGATGTGTCCATCTCCGTCGTCATCCAATCGGTTTCCTGTCAGTTGATCGCCGGGATCCGAGCCCATGTTGACCAGGTCAATCGTTTTCAAGAGCGGTTTCAGGCCAGGATGTCTGGTATCAGGCATGGTGTCGATGACCGCTATCAACACTCCTTCTCCCTGTGATCGTTGGTGTGCACTCTTCAGCTCCAACTGGTTGAACGCGTATTGGTTCAAGAAATTGGCACTTGAAAGACCGAGCCCACTGACCCAGAGACTTCCAGATTGCCCTTCACTGTCTTCGTCGTAGCCAAACAGGTAGTCGCTCTCGGACCAGTTCAGTGTGGTTCCGTTGGTCAGCAGTTCAATTCGCTCGCCCACCTGGTCGCCTATGAATGAATCGACTTCCAAGTAGGTGATGTGATAGATGAAGCTTCCCGGGATGAGCTCTGTGGCGGCAACTTCACTGCCCTCAGGAGTGAGTTCCTCGATGGCCACGATCAAGTCGTCTATCCCCGCTTGTCCATTGGCTTGGACAAGGTAGGACCCCCCTACCAGCAAATCTTCCGGCACGTTTTCTGAAAACACGGGATAGCTCATCGCACCTATGAGTGCTAGGCAGGCTACTTGTTTTTTCATCTTGGTATCTCCATCTTTGGTCTTCTAGAGACGCCCTTACCCGGAAGGTGTGGACGAGGGGTGTGCGATACCTTCCGAGCAGAAGAAGGGTGCCCAGAAAGCGGGGTGTGGATGAGTCGAGCGCAGTGTGCGTTGGGACTTACTCAGGAGCAGTGTGACTGCCCCATTGTCAATATTTTGGAGACCGGCCAATTGCTGATGCAGATCAGACATCAAACGGGTGGAGGCTTGATCGTTGACGCTCCAGAGGCTCGCGACAACGGCTCGGGTGCCTCCGGAAGCGAAGCCACGTGTGAGTCCAAGCAGTTCATCAGAGCCATTGTCGGAATGCAGTCCGGTCTCGCATCCGGAAAGAATGACGACTGTCGGGGTCCGACCGAGTTCGTGCACATCACGGATTGTGAACCAGCGATCGTGGAGACGCAGGCCACTTGATCGTGGAGAGCCGGGCATAAAACGAGCATGGCAGGCAATATGTGCGATCTCCACACCTTTCAGTGCATGGGATACGCTTGCGACCGTTGCCTGATCTCCTCGGACATGCTGTGTCGGTCTCTGGTGGGCGTGCATCGCCGTGACGCTGAGGCCCTCCTGATCAATTGAAGGTGCAAGCTCGTCTCCAACGGTAGCCACCAGAGTGCCTTCTCCACTGCGGGGGCTGGAGGCGGTTCGAACTGCCATTGCCGCACTGGCTGAGACTGAAACCTCATGGCGGTCAATCAGATAGTCCTCGCCGTCGTGAAGTGCATGGAAGGGTATTCCCGACAGCGGACCTTGTGGTACCACGACAAGGCGCCGAAATTCAGAGACTTGATCGGTGATCGGCTGGAAGAGGCGGTCATACAGTTGCTGCAGAATCTGGATTGTGGACTGGAGCATGCTTTTTTCAAGCCCCGGACCGACGTTGCCTCTGAGTCTCCGCCGGCACTGGAAGTGCAGCTGGGCAACCAATTCGGTGATTTCAGAAACCGTGGAGTTCAGACGCGTTGCTGCAATCTTCCCCCTACCGATGTTGAAGACAGTAAGCTCCTCGCCACAGGCAACATATTCCACCAGTGATGTGTCATCGGGAAGTTCAGAAACGATCTCGCTGTAACTCAGTGGCTGGTCGATGGCCGGTGCGCTCAAAAGAGTGGAGTCGATCAGGTATTCAAGCTGTTTTTCAAGCTGGTCAATTTCGTGCTGTCGATCGGAACGTGCCGAGGTTCGCTGCTCACGAAAACCGTCCTGTTCAAGTGACTTGTAGAGTGCGTTGAGCTTGCTTTTGATCAGCTCTATTTCCGGTCCCGCTTCGGGGTTTAGGGTCGGTTCCGGAAGTTGGTGGAGAAGGCGTTCGATGAGACCGCGGTTTTTCGCCTGTTCGGCAATCTCGAAGGCCTGTTCGAGTGACTTCGATCCTCCCTTTGCAACCAACCCAGTGACGGCAGTCTGGTGTGCGACCAAGTTGGTGGACAGGAATGCAGCCCGGAATCTTTGGCTGTTGAAATCTCCACGAATCTGATTGATTCGTTGAACGAGCTCGACGGATTCGGAAATTGCATCATCAATCTTGCCTGTTCGAAGCAGCAGATGTGCACGACGTGCCCCTGATTCAATCTGAAGGGGTCGCAGCCCGATCTCGCTGGCGATCCGAAGTGAGGATTCCACGTGCCCAAGAGCTTCATCGAGACTTTGGTTCGCCTCTGCAAGAAGGCTGTGATGGAACGATCGCAATGACTGCACGAGCAAGTCATCTCCGGCGGGGTCGATAAGCGAGAGTCGAGTCGCGGCCTCCAGAAGACGATTTTCTTCGATGCAAGCTTCAACTGATGCCAGAAGAGCCCTGTCTGCGAAGCGATCATTTCCAATCTGGTGGTACGCACGACGCGCGAGGTCCAGAGTGTCGATTGCGGAGGCGGACTTTCCAAGCCTTATCTGAATTCGTCCATGAGCGTGGCGTGCGGTTGCCAGCTCCGCGGCAATCTCAAGTTCTTCCAGTTCAGGAAGAGTGGACATGAGGTGATCCGCTGCATCCTGCAAGAGCCCGCAGGACTCAAGGACTTCTGCGAGTTCCACTGTCATTCGGCACAGATGCGGTCGTATTTCAAGAGCGCGACAGGTCTTTATCGATTGATTGAAGAGGTCCAAGGCACTTTGATAGCGGGCTTGTCGGGCTGCGAGTTCGGCTCGGTTGCCAGTGACAACCGCTGATTCGAATCCTCCGTCCGGCAGCATTCCTTCGGCACGCAGATAGACCTGGTCGGCAGACTCGAGTTGATGGTCCTGAGCCATGCACTCGCCGAGTGCATTGAGGGCGTGCGGAAGAATAGGATCATCAGAAGGCAGCAGGTCGATCACCTGTTGCAGGTACGGAATTGCCTTGGGGGCTTTTCCCTGAGCTTTGAAGATATTTCCAAGATTAAGGTTCGCGCGAGCCGCAAGCTCTGGCTGATCAAGAGACATCAGCTCGTCATGTGCCTGCGTTCCGTGGCTTATTGCTTCTTCCATCCGACCGGTGTTGCACATGGGTTGCATCGCGGCAATCAATGCCCGCGCCGCCTCCACCGGATTGTCAGCATGCTGTGCGTACTCCCTTGCACGATGAGCACTTTGGATGGCATCACTGAATTGACCCAGGCATGATTCGGCTGCTGCCCTAGTGCGGAGTGCCCGGGCAGCCATTGCTCCTCTGCCTGCCTTTGGGGCGATCAATTCAATTTCCCCTGCGACCATCGTTGCCGCCTGCGCATCATCCCGTACCAGAACCTCGAGTTCCTCTATCACTCCGAGGAGGGTGTCTTCGTCTGTGTTGGGGAGTGACAGCGCGTGTCGAGACTCTTGTGAAGCCTCGAGGAAACGACGTATTTGCGGATGTCGTTCGTAGTTGATCACGGAAGTTCGATGCTCCCGATCATCTGATTTCCGGTGGAGAGCTCAAACGCAAGCTCGTACGAACCTGCGGGAGCCTGGAAGACGAAACCACCATCCTGGGTGGTCTCCAGGTTCAGAACCGAGGCATCGCTCCCTTTTCGAATCAGCGCTACCCGCAGGGGGAATTCAATGGGTTGTTCGCTGTCGAGTTGGCCTCTGACTTCAACTTCGAGCTCTGTCTCTGTCTCTGTCTGATCGCCAGATGGGTGCTCGGTTGCAGGTTGCGCGATTTCAAGATCGAGGCGATAGCCTTCAGTCTCGAATGTGCATTGACGAAGTTCGTGACCTCTCAAGCCTGGTTCCGGTCGATGGAGACTGTCAAGCAAGGGGTTCATGACGAACGCGACGGTGCGATCGAGCCAGCTCACCGGTCGAGGAAGTCTCGATTCAAGTGATCGAGCGCGCTCCAGAACCCTTGCCGGAACAGGGTCGGCGGTATCGGAGCGTATCGTTTCAATGACTTGCTTCAGCCGATTGAGTGCCGCCCGCTGACTTCTTGAAAGATTTGACTCGTCTCCGCCTTCCAGGGCGAGAGAGAGCAGGCTGGCCAGCTCAGTGTTGTCATTTTGCATGCAGAACTCCGTCTCTATAGATGATGAGCAGTGATCTGAGAAATCCGTACCTCAAAGGCGGTAAATCATTCAAAATCAATCTCCTGGTCCTCCAAATGCCTCATGAGCTCCTGAAGGCAGCGGTTTCGAGTGGCTCCGATGGAGTTGCCTTGGAGTCCAAGTTGCTCGGCTGCTTGTTCGTAGCTGGCGTTCTGAGCGCCAAATAAGGCAGTAAAAAGCTCTCGGCATCTGGGACGAACCTTCATAAGCGCTTGCCGAACAGCATCTTGTCGCCGGGCAAGCGGGTCCGGATCCTCTTTGGAGGGGGCGGGCTCGAGATGAAGCTCCGAGTGAGGCTTGAATCGGTCGGTCAGTGCCTTGGTTCTCCACGCTTCTCGCTTGGTGGTGATTGCTATCCAGCTCGGAATTGACTCATGGTTTCGAATGCTCTGGATGTGCACGACCAGCTTGGTGAAAACGGTCTGGGCAACATCCTCGGCATCAGACTGATTCAGACCACAAGATCTGGCAATGGACCAGATCAGCGGGGAAAAGCGATCCACCACCCCGAACCATCCATCGGAAGATCCAGACAGGGCGTCTGCAACCAGGGATTGAGTCGAAGGTGGATCCTTCATGATTCCATCCTATGCAAAGCGCGAGGCATTCCAAGTGGCAAACCCGATGAAGGGCACCTCATCCACCCCTGCTCAGTGGTGCCCGTGGGCTGCAAGGGCGTCATTGGGGGCGTCATTGGGGCGTGGATTCAAGGTCAAGGGATCTGTGCGTCGCCCGCAAGGCTTCATGTGCATCTTCTGAACGAACGAAGAAGGTGCAATGGGTGTCATCCACCAGTGACCATGCTTTGGTTCCAATTCCAACGGATCCAAGGTACTTGCGAGAGCGATTGAGTGTTGAGGAGTGCCGTGTGAGATCGTTGCCGACCACCGCAATTCGTGCAAGGCTTCGTTCAATAGTCATTTTGACGGTTTCTGATGGAGTACGAGTAAGCTCATGTGTGATGGTGGAGGCGAGGTCGTCGATCACCAGTGGGGATGCGGTGTATTCAAGCCGGGTTGAATCTTCGGATTCGTTGTACTCACGCTGATGGAAAACGAGTTCTGATTCGGAGGTGGCGTGGAGAAAATCGCTGATCAACGCCGGCGAGGCTTGGGGTAGGTCCAACTGAATCCGACTAAGTTCCTCGGTTACAGCACATGCGATGATTCCTTGAGGTGCGAACGAATCGTATTGAGGTTCGATCATCGTTCCATTCCCCGGAGTACGCGAATTACACACTCGGACAGGAACTTGAAGACAATCTGCGTAGTGTACTGCAGTGCTGGCCATCACCTGCGCTCCCAGTCGTGACAGGGTGTGCATCGGCTTGTAGCCGATTGACGCCAACAAGCTGGTGTGCGGCACCAGTTTGGGATCGGACGTGTGCACCCCGTCAACATCTGTATAGATCTCACACCGTGGTGAATTGAGATGGGTTTGGAGTGCCCCCGCGAGAACCACGGCGGTGGTATCGGATCCGCCACGTCCAAGAAGAGTGAGTGTGCCCTGGCGACTCATTCCCTGAAATCCCATCACCACAGGAATTCTCCCATGACTCAGTTCATGATTCACGCGCTCTGGATTGATTTCGACCACCTCCGAACATCCGGGACGTCCATCGGTGACGAGTCCGGCGGCTCCACCAGAGAGTGGTACGGAGTCGTGCCCGTATCGCGAGAGCGCGAGCGACATTGCAGCGGCAGAGATCTGCTCACCCGAAGCGAGAAGCAGATCGTGGGAGCTTGAGTCGTGACCAATGCCCAGAGATCGAGCCAGAGAAATGAGTTGCTCGGTGGTGGATCCCATGGCGCTGACCACTACGACGACCTGGTCACCACCCTCCATCCTCCGATGGGTGATTTCTGCACATTCCTGCAGCCGTTCGGGAGTTGCGAGGGATGAACCACCAAATTTCTGCACATATATTCGAGTCATTGAATAGCTTCCTCAGAGCTACGAAATCTACGCCCGCAGACAACGCTCGGTTCACCTTGAACCGTCTTTTCGTCAAGACAAGCAATTGTGCGGTTATGAGCCTCTCATGGCGTCTTTGTTCATGCCTGTGGTACTTGGTGTGGTACTTGGTGTGGTACTTGGTGTGGTACTTGGTGTGGTACTTGGTGTGGTACTTGGGCGGCACTGAGGACCCACCAACCGATCAGCATGATTGCTGCATCAACCAGGGCATGGCTGATCCAGCTGGGACTGAGGGACTTGCTGTAGCGAAGCAGCAGGGACCAAAGAACCCCCCCACCGAAGACGCCCAATGAGCCTGTGAGCACCAGTGGCCAATGGAAAAAAGCGCTCAGCACGATCACATGGTGAAGGGTGAAGACAAAGGCTGAAACAGGTACTGCGATGGCAAAGGGAAGCCCGATTATTCGTAGTCGAGTGTCAACGTACCAGCGAAAGACGATTTCTTCGAGCAGGCTGTTGGCCAGGCAGAGCCAGGCAGCGAATGCGAGGAACTTCAAAGCATTGGTCATGCCATTGTCACGCATTGCGTCAAGTACCGGTGCGACGTTGACCCGGCCGGCAAGCACGAGCACCCAGAGGAGCAAAATCACGCAGCCGATGACCAGACCGCTCACCAGTCCGATCGCAGCGTTTTGAGTGAAAAGGCCTTGGAAAGGGTAGGACACACAGCCTGCGAATCCGAGTTGCCGGATCAAAATGTACACGGGGATGCCGTAGAGAATCAGCTTGCAAAGAGCGTACAGAGTCGCTCCCAACGGGCCAGGCCAGAACCAAAGACCACAAAGTGCTCCCAGTGATGGAGCAGTGAGGACGACTATGAGTTGGGCCCAGACAAGTGTGGGGCTTCCGGGAAAGGATTCCTCAGGACTGTTCGGGTGCGAGGTGGACAAGTGAATCACTTTCAATGAACGAGAGCCCTGAATACAAGCGATTGCTGATCGGATTCTTCCGGTCGGAGAAGAGACAAGGGATTGCGCCTTCTGAAAGTACTTCACCCACCAGAGCCCGTACAAGCTGCTTGGCATGGCCGTGTCCCCGATGCTCTTCAGGGACGAAGATCAATCCGATTCGATTCTGTCCGACCGTTGAGCTGCGTGCTCTCTGGCCAAGAGCGACTGGAGCCCCGTTGATTTCCAGAAGCCTAACGGCGCAGGTGTTGATGTTTCCTTGAGCGATTGCTTCGAAATTGACGTCATTTTTAGGATGCTGGTAGCCGGTTTCAGTCCCAAATGCGCACAGCCATTCTGCTAGAAGCGGTATGTCGGAGTCGGTGGCGGATCGAATCGACTTGTGAGAACCGGGAATCGAATCGGAGTCTACATCAAATCGATACAAGGTGAGCTGAAACTTGGTGTGCAATGAGAGCTCTGACAGCAGTGCCGTGGCTTCGTGTGCCGCCTGTTCAAGGGCCTGTTCGATCACCAGTTCGCCCGCTCCCCCCAGTGCTTCAATCAAGGCAGCAAGTTCAGTTGAATCCGGCTTTATCCGATCAAGCCTGCTGGTGATTAATCGGGCCCCTGTCCCATTCTGGGCAGCGCTTCCGACCGCCACTGTTTCCCCATTCCGGAGAAGCAATGCATGGCTCTTCTGGCCACCTTCTGCACGGAAGCCGCAAGGCAGGGTGAATCGCTCGGGCTGGCCCTGGTGAATGGCCGTCACATGATCGAGCAGAGTTTGGTGCGAACACCGCTCAACCACGAATGCATGATTGGGATCGGATTTCATTGTTCAGGCCCCATAGAGAGGACGCAGCTTGCCCTCCAGATACTCCATCAATGGCTGTGCGGTCAGAGTACGTCCGGTGACACGTTCACAGAGTTCACCGGCCTGGAACCGTCGGCCATGGGCATGAATGTTGGTGCGCAGCCAATCAAGGAGTTGCTTGAATTGCCCATCCGCAAAGGCTTCAGTCATTCCTGGCAGTTCCGCACACGCACTCTGGAAGAATTGTGCGCAGTAGAGGTTGCCCAGCGTGTAGGTGGGGAAGTAGCCGATTGCCCCCATTGACCAGTGAACGTCCTGCAGGCAGCCACGGCGATTGTCGGGTACTTCCAGGTCGAGATAGTCCTTGTACAAGCGATTCCATTCACTGGGAATGTCGGCAGCTTCGAGGTCTCCTGAAATCATCGCTCTTTCAAGTTCGAACCGAATCATGATGTGCAGGTTGTAGGTGGCTTCATCGGCTTCCACTCGTATGAATCCAGGACGAACTATGTTTGCCCCCTGGTACAGCTCGTCATCCGAAAGTTTCGCTATCTGGCCTCCGAGTGTTTCTCGAGCAATTGGGGCGCACCACTGCCAGAATTCCCGACTTCTCCCCACTTGATTCTCCCACATCCGACTCTGGCTTTCATGAATGCCCAGGGAGACAGCCTCACCGAGAGGCGTCCCCACCCAGTCGTATGGCAGCCCCTGCTCGTAGAGACCATGGCCGGTCTCGTGCATCGTTGAGCCGAGTGCATCGTTCACTTCGTTGTCATGAAAGCGGGTTGTCATGCGAACGTCGTTGCAGTGACTTCCGCCGCAGAACGGGTGCACAGAGCGATCAAGTCGGCCACGAGAGAAGTCAAAGCCAAGGGTTTCGGCCACACGGCGCACAAAGGTCTCCTGGTTCGAGATGGGGCATTCGGCCTCGTTGAATGCATTGCTTGGAGAATTCGAGCTGTTGGCGAGGTCGAGAATCAAGGATGAGAGGCGCTTCCGCAATGGAGTGAAGACGGCCTCGACATCTGCTGCATTCATTCCAGGCTCATAGGTGTCCGCAAGTGCATCCCAGTGCTCGCCGCCTTCGGGGATTCCCAGGCAGTCCGCTTTTCGTCGACTCAGGTTGATGAGCTGCTCGAGGTGCGGCCTGAAGTGTTCAAAGTCATCGCGCTCTCTGGCGACGGCCCATTCATGTTGTCCAATCGATGAGGCAAGTGCGAATTCCTCAACGAGCGCGGCCGGTAGTTTGGTTGAGATCTCATAGTCACGACGAAGCTCCCTGACGTTGGCGGCATCTTCCGATTCTGGTTGACACTCGGCTTCTGCTTCATCAATGAGTCCGCCCAGGCGTTCATCCGTCGCCATCTGGTGAGTCAATCGGGCCAATTGCGCCATCTGCTTGCTTCGATAATCCAGCCCTCCCTTGGGCATCATCGTCTCGTTGTCCCAGCCCATGATCTCGGCGGTGGAGCTGAGCAATGAGCGCTCACGTGAAAGTTCAATGAGCTTGGAATAGGCGGTGGTGGTTTCTTCAGTCTGAGTGGTCATGGGTACTCCTGTTATTTCGTGAGCAAATGATACCAATCCCAGGGATGAGATCGCACGGGGTAATCAGAAAGGGAGCTCGTCCAGCTGGACGAGCTCCCTGGTGGTCTCTTCAAGGCTCGTGAGAGCGGATCAGTCTGATGAATCCTCACTGCCAACCATCGGAGTGAGGTATTCAATCACGGCGAAACGTGAGTCATCGACTCGGTTGTTTGCGTAATCGAGTGCAGTCCAGCCGCGTGCGTCCTTGGCCTTGGGGTCAAGGCCTGATTCGACAAGGACCTTCACAATGTCCACATTGCCGTATTCGGATGCGATCTGGAGGGTGCTTGCACCCATCTTGGTCTTGGTGGTGGTGTCGGCCTTCTTGTCGAGCAGAAGCTGGACTGATTCGACCTTGCCGCTGCGAGCTGCTCGCATGAGAATGCTTTCTCCGTTGAGCAGATCCACCACATTCACGTCGGCGCCAGCATCGATGAGAATCTGCATTGACTGGGTTTCGCCGGTTTGCGCGGCCCAGGCAAGCGGAGTCAGTCCATTGATGTCCTTGACCTCGATGTCGGCGTTGGCCTTCACGAGAATCTCAAGTGTCTGAGGCGTTCCGAGGCCGGCGGCCCACAAGGCGGAGTTGCCACCAATGAGGTCCCGCTTGTTCACATCGGCTCCAGCGTCGACCAGGAATTGGGTCATTTCAACCTGGCCGGACTCTGCTGCGAAGTCAAGAGCAGTCTTTCCAGCTCGCTCGCCCTTGTCGATGTCGGCCCCTGACTCAAGGAGGTAGGTGACAACTTCCATGTGGTTTCCCTTAACCGCCCAGTGCAGAGGCGTGCGGCCTCCGTTGGTATCAGGCGAATCGGGATCGGCCCCATTGGCAATGAGCAGCTTGACACGGGTCAGGTCACCGGACCGAGCGGCTCCACTGAGATCGTTGATCTGTTGGCTGTTCACGTTGCTGGGGGTCGGCGCGTTGGGTTGCCGGGAATTCAGTGATCGTCGTTTCACCAGGGTGGACACCTGCGCTGACTTGGGGTGGTCAAGCATGAACGCCACCTTCACCGGTCGGCCCGCTTCTTCCCAAGCAGCCCAGTCAAGCTGGACGGTCTGAACGAGTGCGGGTTCGGTGGCAAGGCCTGACATCACATCGGGATTCGTGGAGGTGATCGTGAAGGGTGTTCCATCGACCGAGGCAAGCACGATTTCCGAGCTGAGGGGTTCTTCCTCGACCCGAGCGGGGAGGATGTCCGGCTTAATGGAAACGTATTCAGCAACATTGCCCTGAACCTGAAGAACCTGGGAGGGCTGGCCATCGAGCTGGAAGGTCACACGCTTTCGCAGCGTGACGCCCTGCTTGGGTCCTGGTTTGAGAGTGATGTCGATATCCGCAGAAGCCCCGGGTGCAATCGGTTCCTTTGGCCAGCCAAGGGTGGTGCAACCGCACCCTGGTACTGCCTTGGTGATGGTCACCGGAGCGTCCGAGGTATTGACAATGGTCACGGTGCCGGTCTTGGCGACGTCGGCGGTCATTTCACCAAGATCCAGTGGATCTGGTTCGAACCGAATGGGTGAAGCACTGGAAGGGTCGACTGGCTTGGCAGGAGCTCCCTTGGTGGCAGTTGCTCCGACGGTGGCACCGGGTGCTGGAACGGGCTTGGTCTTCAGATTGGTTGCATTCAGATTGGTTGCGTTCAGACGCTTCTCATCTGTGGCAGCCACCACGGTGGGCGCTGCCACCGCGCCGCCATCAGTTTGGGCCGGAGCAGAAACTTCGGGGTTCGCTGCAGCTTTGGTGGCGTCAGTTCCAGAATCACCGCAGCCCACGAAAAGAACCGACAGGGTCGCGGCACTGATGAGGGCTGCTCTCCCAAGGATCGGGACATTGCGAATGGGAGTGGCGCACGAATTCTTATGAGTAGGGGCCATGATGTTCTTGTTGCTCCAAGTGTCGTTTCTCTGAGGCGGTCTCAGGTCGGACCCTTCATCGAGTCAATTCTCTCGCAAGGTCCTGCGTATGGGGATCCCAAGGATACACGCTAGCCCACCGAAAGGGCCGTTTTCTTTGCCTACCTCCCAACCAAGCAATGGAGGCAGAATCTCATCGGATTGCTACGTCTGAAACTCGATCAAGATTGGTGGAATCGCTGTCTTCTGTCCAAGAAAGCCGTTTCTCTGCCTGCAAACCCATGGGGCAACAGTCGGTACACTCATGTCATGAGTGACGATAAACAATCCGCCAAAGAGGCGCTTCCCCCCTACGACCCCTCCCAGCCGCATTTGCTGAAGCCCCATCTGAGGCGCTTCCTGCCCCAGCCTGGAAAACAGCCCGACGGGACTCAGGTGCTCTGCCTGGCCGATCCTCTGCGACTGCACAAGCAGCAAATGGTGGTGCCAGCACAGGCAATGCCCATTCTCGCGCAGTTTCAAGGCCAGCAGACAGTTGATGAGGTCTCTGAAAAGTTTCAGATCCCACTGGAGAACCTTCAGAACCTGGTGATGGCTCTCGAGGTGCATTGCATGTTGTGGGGCCCGACCTTCACAGAGATGGAAGCTCAGAAAAAGCGTCAGATTGACGAGCTGGGCTACTTGCCACGCGGTGCCGCCTTCATGCTGGGAGAGGACGGGGAGGCCATGCGGGCGCAGCTGGGAACCTGGCTGGAGCAGGCGGAAGACCCTGAACTCGAGGTGACACCAGCTGGTCTTGTGGTCCCCCACCTTGATTACCACCGTGGTTGGCCTTTGTACGCGGCGGGATACAAGGCTTGGACTGAATCAGCGCGGCCTGATCGGGTCATCGTGCTTGGTACCAACCATCATGGAATTGGTGATGGTGTGGTGGGAACCCGGTGGAACTGGGAAACGCCCCTGGGGATGACCACGCCGGATCTTGACCTGATGGGCGAATTTTCCGATCGGCTCGGAGCAGGCTTGATTGCCGATCAGCTTGATCATGTTCCCGAGCACTCGATCCAGCTCCACCTGCCATGGATTCAGCATCTGTTCGGTGATGTTCCGGTCAGTGGCTTTCTGATCCCGGATCCGCTGCAGCCGATGATTGCAGATGATGGAAACCGCACTTCGGTGAATGAGTTTGTCACGGCCTGTCGTGATTCGATCGAATCACTCGGTGGTACCACCTACTTCGTGGCCTCGAGTGATTTGAGCCACGTCGGCCCACAATTCGGAGAGCCCGAGCCCATCGATGATGCGCGTCGTGAAGCCGTTGAAATGCATGATCGCCAAATGCTGGGTCATTTCCTGTCGGGAGATGCGGAGTCTTTCGTGAGTGCAATCGGGGCGCACGACAACTCGACTCACTGGTGTTCGGTTGGAAACATGTCGACACTGCTTCGAGTTCTTGATGGGCCAAGAGAGCTTGAGCTGCTCGATTACCGTCAGGCATACGACGATTCCAACCACTGGCTGGTCTCGGCATCAACCTGTGCGGTCATTTGAATCCGTTGGAGGTGCCGGATGATCGCAGTGGTCCAGCGGGTCAACGAGGCTTCCGTGGAGGTCTCGGAGGTCGGGGTGGTCGGTCGAATCAATCGTGGGCTCTGTGTGCTGGCATGCATTGTCGAGGGTGATGAGAATCGTGACCTCGACTGGGTGGCGTCGAAGATCGCTCGAATGCGGATCTTCTCCAATGATGCAGGGCGCTTTGATCTCAGTATCCGTGAGGTCGAAGGCGAAGTGCTGGTGATCAGTCAGTTCACGTTGGCAGGGAACTGCCGAAAGGGAAACCGCCCGAGTTTCACCAGTGCTGCGGCCCCTCAAGATGCGGCGCCCATGCTGGAGCAGTTTGTCGAGAAGCTCCAGACCTTCCATGGGCTGACGGTTCAAACAGGAAGATTTGGCGCATCGATGAAGGTCCGGCTCGAAAACGACGGACCTGTCACGGTTCTTCTTGATTCATCTGACATGGGGCTTCATTCCCACTGAGGCCCGGATTCACGAGCAGGGCTCATAAAAAAATTCCACCAAATGCAGCAGATTCGGTGGAACTTTCGTGGGGGTGTTCATCAGTTAATTCGTATCCCGACGTCAAAGGTTCCCCCAATTGAAAAAAAAAACTGAGTTGAACTCGCCGATCAGCCGGGCACCTCACGTCCCAGGCGAGCCAGGACGGCTTTGAGGTCGTTCCACACTTGCCCCCGCACTTCGCGGGTGGGGTTTCTGAGCAGGTATGCGGGATGGAAGGTCGGCATGATGGGAACAGAATCGTTGCCCGCCTGATAGTGTCCCCAGACCCCCCTGAGCTGGGTGATGCCGGTCTCTGTTTGGAGCAACAATTTCGCAGCGGGTCCACCAAGGGCCACGATTGCACGAGGCCGGATGATTCGCGTTTGAGCCGCCAGATAGGGTCCACACGCTTCAACCTCATGCTGCAGTGGGGTGCGGTTTTCCGGGGGTCTTGTCTTGAGCACATTGGCGATGTAGACCTGTTCTCGACGAAACCCCATTGCCGTGATCATCTCATCCAGCTTGGCTCCGGCTCGGCCGACAAATGGCCGGCCGGTCCTGTCTTCCTCCGCTCCGGGTGCCTCGCCCACGAACATCAACTCGGCATCAGGAGCTCCTTCTCCGAAGACAACGTGCTGGTGGGTAGTCGATCGGGTGCAGTGCGGGCAATCTCGTTCGTGCGTCACTCGCAGGTGTTCGAGCTGCTGCTGCGGTGTTCCGTTGTCGAGAAGGGTGATCTCCGGGCCCGGTGGGAATGCCTCGGCCAGTTCTACTGGCGGATCCTGACGCAAGGGCATGCCTGTGGAGCCTGGTTGAGTGCTCGAATGAGAACTGGAAGGGCTGATTGGCGAAGCGGTGACCAGAACCTGGTCGATTCCCAGGAGTTGATCGGTCCTGACCGCCTGCACCGCGGCGCGTCCAGTTGTTCCACTGCTCTCCTGGAGTTCGCTCATGGCATCGAGTGTAGCGGCTGATCTGGGGGTACGGACCCTTGCGGCTGGCTTGCAGAGGGGTCGACCTTTCCCGGTTCGGCAAATGCGAGAATGGTGACTCCAATCACACCGAGTATGGCGCCCGCAAGGGCTCGTCTGGTAATGGGAGTGCGATCAACCAATCGATTGAACGGCAGGACCGCCACGGGAGTGAGTGCAAGAATCGTGGTGGTTACCGCTAGCTTCACGAGTAATGCCGAGTACAGAAAGAGAATCATGCCAAGAATTGGCCCCAGCACCGTGCCTAAAAGCAGAACAGCCATTGCGGTCGATCGTCGGGGCATCGCCTCGGGAACATCGGTCGGAGGGGTCCCGATGGCTTGGCCGGTGATCCGGGCGAACCCGAGAAGCAACACGATTGCCGCTGCACCAAAAAGCATTCTGATTTCCTGAGCCACCAAGGGCCCGACTTCTGTCTGAGGTGGTCCCCCCTCGACACTGACCGATGGAACCAGCATTCCATGTTTGGCAAGGACGTTTCCTATGGACACGGAAAGAACACCAAAGAGTGCAAGCCAGAGCCCCAGTCGCGGGCGGCTGTAGCCATCACGCTCAGAGGCAGGAGGTTGGCCGTCTGCAAGCACCCACCCCACTCCTACCAGAGTCATGAGAATTCCAAACCATGCGATTGGAGCAAGCTCTTCCCCAAGTCCTGGCCACGCGATTAATGCGGTCAGTACCGGAACCAAGTTGAGGATGAGCAGTGTGATTCGTGGACCGATGCGGTTAAAAGCCGAAAAGATCAGCTGGTCTCCCACCGCCAGTCCAAAGACACCGGAAACACCCAGAAGCCACAGCCTGCTGTCAGATGGAAAGGGAAACGCTGCGTCGCCAATGCTCCAGACCACGGCGACCAGGATCAGCGCCGCGAGCACGCTTCTGACAACGTTGACGCTGGTTGACCCAAAACGTTTGCCTGCGGTGGTGAATGACAGCGAAGTGAAGACCCAGCACGCCATCGAGCCTGCGGCCGCCAGAATGCCCATCGCGGTTCGCCATGCGGGATCGGTCGGCATGGGAATCAAGGAGGTTGTCGCAAGGCAGCTCATACGGGGCGAGTCCAATGGATGGGCCATGAAGAAACAGCAGGCGACCGAGTCGCCTGCTGTCTGAATTCATGAGTGTACCCCAGGAGGGGTTTGATGCGGCCTGTCGGCGGGGCCCGGTCAGGAGCTGCCAGCCTTTTCAGCCTCCGCGTCGGCTTCCTCATTCTTGGCATCGACCTGAAAAAGGGTCTGGGTTCTCAGAACCAGTCCGCAGTCAGAGCGAAGATGGTAACCCTGAAGGTGGACCTCATTGCGATATCGCTGAGTATCCATCAGGGAAAGATTTGGTCGACCGAGTTCATCGGTCCAAGCGGACATGATCGCGTCAGATTCCCTGGCGTGTTCGATCATTTCCTTGTAAGTACTCAGAAAGAGGTGTTCGGAGAGAGTCTCAGTCTGCATGCTCGTCATGTAGACGAGCCTCTTCGAGAACTGCTCCTCGAAGTCTTTTTCGCCGGCGCATGGCATCGAGGTGACGAGGCCACGCTCCGGGAGGGTATCGGTCTGTTCAATGAGCACTTCACAAACACACTGTCCATCGATCTGGAAACGTGCGACGTGGCCGCCGCGGAAGATCCAACCCTCGAAATCCATGCCATCATGGGAGAGGTGCGAGCGACCTTCAATACCGAAGAATTCTGGGTGAAGTGCCTTGCGATACACAAGCATCGAATAGGCCTGTAGTGATGTACTGCGAGATGGAACGGTCATGATTTTTCCTTGGCCGAAGTTCCGTGGCCGTTTGCCGCAGGAGGAATGAACCATTGTTTTTCTCCTACGTCCGCTTTCAAGCGGCAGTTGTCTAGTCAGCCCGATTGAGGCGCGGGGTGAGCCGTGCCGGTCGGGTGTGTTGGCTCTGCCCGGCGCAGAAACTCAACATGTGACCCCTTGAACAGTCAAGAGGCGTTGTGGATGCAATCAAACTTCATGTAGCCGTACTGCTTTCGCTCCGAATTCACCGATGCCACCGTCCTTCTTCAGTGGCATGCTTTTTTTCCGAGTGGCGGTTCCGCGGTCCTTCGTGTGACGAAACGTTCGTCGCATCCATGCGTCGAGTGTCGCAAAACACCCGCAAGTCCCACGGGTCTTCACCTTTCACCATCTTCTTCCTAAAAGTTTGGGTGAGTTTCGGATTGTCCACCAGGCTCTTGCCCGGTTGATCAAGCACGTATTCTCTACAGATTCTCGTTCGAGACAAGCATAAACAGCCAAAGTTCGTAAAACGTTTTTCAGTCACGTGCGAGGTTCTGGGCGCTTTGCTGGGCCGGTGAGAGGATATTGAAGTTTCCGGCCTGATCGAGCCGAAATAGGGTTTCAGGACGGAAGTCCATAGCCAGAGGCAGGATGCGTATGGCCACAGTTCAAGACAGACATCATGATGGCGGTTTGAGGCGGTTTATTGCGCAATTACTGCCCTTTTTCTCCTCTTCACGGTCACCTTCCAAGCCCTGGAGCGCGGCTGATCGTGTTTCTTTGCTTTTCGAGCTCGACCATCCGTCTGAGCTGAGAGTGGTTGAGTCTGGGGTCCGTACTGCCTTGCGGCATTCGGACCAGACTCAGGCCGAGGAACTGATCCAAACGTTGTTGAGATCTGACCATTCGAAAGCGATCTCATTGGGGTTGCAGCTGCTTCGCCAAAGGGACCAAAAAGGTGCCTTGAGATTGGATGATGATCTGGATCAGGTCCAGGCTCGAAGGGCGCAGCTCCCACGACTCGATGCCTCAGCCGAAACCCTTGCTCGGGTGCTCTCGGACTGCCCGGATGATCTGATTCCGGAAGTCGCCTGCGTGTTGGCTGATCGATCGACTCCGGATCGGCCCGCCTTGCTGGGTCTCCTGCTCGCCACCACCCCCTCCGCTGCCCCGATCCTGCACAAATGCCTTCTCCTTGAGGCTCTGGAGCTCCAGTATCAATTCGGATCAAATCGGGTCCACCTGTGTCGTGCACTCGAGGCGTCTTTGGGGCAGCCACTGGATACCTGTCCAGATGAAGCCGTCTTGTCGGCAGTTCTCCTTCGTGCCGGGGATCTGGACTGCTCCAGCCCGTCCTTTGATTCGGGGGATGGCCTCAACTGCTCGACCCTTGCGCCTCCGGTACGTGCCCTCATGCAAAGGGCGGTTCGTACCATCCGGTCTGGAGCCATACGCAAGCAGTTGATCCGACTGCTTGAATGCCCCTTGTTGGGAGAGCCAGCTCTGGAAGCGCTCGAATCCGCACGCCCCTCGCAACTCAGTGCAATCTTGACCGAGAGTGGGCACCTGTTGGCATCTCCCACCTTGCGGAGGCATCTCATCGGTTCCCGAGTTCCAGCTCGCCTTGCAGGCCTGTTGCGCAAGACCGCCTCGGTGGATCCCGTACTCCTTCGCCAGGCTCCACGAATTCTTTTTGATTGCCACGATGACCGGGAGCTGGTTGCCAGTCGTCTCGGGCTTCTGGGAACATGTGGAGATCCCCTGACGCACTCATTGGCGCGTGGGTTTCTCCAACGCATGCCCCCTTCCGAGTCACAATCAAGAGCCCTTCGAGATCTGCATCGGTCGGAGTCTTCTGGTGCTCGCACCATCGAAGGGACTCGATGGCGCCCGACTCTGCAACAGCTGGAAGCCGCACTGGCCTCGCTCACTCCCGGGCAGGCGGCAGCGTGTTCTCTCGTCCATCATCGCGACCGGCCCAATGCGCTTGCATCCATGCTGCGGCGCGTACTGACGACGGGAAATGCCTCGTCGATCACGTCAGCGCTTGAAATCATCAACCGAAGAGGAATCGCCCGGGAATTCGAGAATGAGCTCTTGAATCTCAGCGGTGTTCAGTCCTCCCAGCACGGCAACGAAGTCCGTAGTCGTGCCCTGCGACTTTTGGCGCATGGCACCTCCAGCGAGTCCGCTCGGGCGATCCTTCGTGGGCTTGCAGATACCTCGCCCGCAGTTCAGCAGTCAGCACTCGAGGCGGCGACGTCGCTCAGTGGGTCAGACTGCGTCAAGCTTGGCTGCCACGTCATCGATCGGGCACTGCTTGAGCGATTGGCGCGGACTTCTGACGCGAGAATCCGTCGAGTTGCGCTCCGGGCGCTTCACTCGCGGGATCCCGTGGGATTCATGTCTCTGGTTGAATCGCTGTTCTCCGGCCCGACCGTTCGAGAACGACTCGCCGCTCTGGAAGGAGCACGATTGAGTGGTGAAGCCACGTTCAGTTCCCGAGTCCTTCGACTTCTTGAAGGGGCATCGGAAGTCGAACTCCACGAAACCGGTCGAATCGCCCTGCGATCTCTTCGAGCATCCCAGGTTGGAGAACGAGCCTCATGAGTCTTGATCCCCTCAATGTTGTCTCGATCGGCTTGATCCTTGTTGGAATGTGCGGGGTGGGCCTCACTCTGTACTGGCGACCGGTCGTGCATCGCCGGGATCGTTTTGCCAGACGACTGGGCCTCAACCGTTCACAGAGGCGTTTACTGCGCACTCTCTCAGACAGCCTGGGGGAAACCGATCCGTTGCCATTACTTCTTGGGCAAGGCTGTTTCGAACAAGCCGTGGCGGGTGCGGAGCTTGATGAGCGGTCCCTGGTCGCAGTCGAGCAACTTCGAAATCAGTTGTTCAGCAAGGGCTGAGTTGAAAAACCACGGCAAGGAAGTCCCTGCCGTGGAAGGTTGCGGTGGAATGTAAGCCGAGTTCTGTTCAGCGCGAACGCCTTGGCAATCATTTCTCTAGAGCTGTTGTCGCCAACAGCCTCCGAATGAGCTCGCAATACGAACCCATTCGAGCACGCGACCCGCTCCACTCGCGGACCACGAGTACGCCGGCATGGCCGACGAAGGAGCTGCTTGCGCTTGCACGCGGTGGGGTTTGCCGTGCCCCGGCCGTCACCGGACGGGCGGTGCGCTCTTACCGCACCGTTTCACCCTTGCCGCCCGCCGAAGCGGGGTAGGCGGTCTTTTCTCTGTGGCACTTTCCCTGACTTGCAACCATGAGCCGGTGGGTGTTACCCACCACCGTGTCCTGTCGTGCTCGGACTTTCCTCACCGATGGATTCATCGGAGCGATCACCCTTCCACGCCACGAGTATACGTCACGGTGCCGGGCTTTGATCGCGAAGCTACACTTATGGCGATGACTTCGGAAATCACTTCACCACCAGCTTCTCACCCGGTCTCGATGCCTGGATTGGCCGTCTGGGCCAGCCCCCAGGTGCTTGGCTATGCCATGAGCGTAGTTTCTCAACTGAGAACGCCCGTCAAGGGAGTCGGTACCCCGGGAGTCTCCGAGCCACCAGTTCTCAGTGATGGTGCGTCGTTTGCGGCCTTTGATGACCTGCGAACCGGTCCGGTCGAATGTGGCGCCTCGGCGGTCCTGCTGGCCGACCGAAAATTTGATCCGACCCTGACGCTTCAGGGTGAGCCACGACTCTGCACTCTGGAGCCACTGGAGCGCCCCACGGCAGTCAATCAGCCTGTGCAGCTGATGGGGGCGTTTGTCAGATCAAACGGCTTCAAGGCCGCGATGCAGATCTTTGATGGTTTCGGTCCCATTACTTCACTTCACGTGAGGTCCCACTGTGGGAGCGGCCAGGGGAGTCTCTATGCGCGTCTGTATGACGCGGTCACTACGGTCCTGACGGTTCTGGGTGGCCCCGACATGATCGATGCAATGCTGGTTCCTCCCCCCGCCACGCCAAGCTCCGAAGGAGCGCGAGTCCAAAGCGAGCAACTGCCGGAGGGCCTTTCGCAACTGACCGGAGATATCGGCGCCTTGATTCGCTGCCAACCTCTGGGATTGGCGACCATTTCTGCCAGCGATCACGCCTGCTGGGACCGCCGGGTGCAGGTCCTGGGGCCGAGCGGAACCGTCTCTATCGGCCAGGACGGAGTCTCCTGGAGGGGACCTGACGGGAAGCCCATAGAGGAACATGTCTCAAAGACTGACGAATTCCAGTCGGCGACCGTGCAAGCCGCGGAAGAAGTCGATCTTTGGAGTTCGGGTCAGTGGGAGCCACTGCATCAAGTTGATGCTGGACTGACGATCGCTACCTGCGAGGCGACCCGCTTGAGTTGCCGGACTCGGGAGCCTGAATCGACCCAGAAGGTGCAGGAACTCCTCGCGCGAACCTAGTGGTTCGTGCTGGATTTGAAAACATGGTCGAAACTGGAAGAGGTCCGGTTCAGCCCGAGATCGAGTCGATCTTGACTCGGAGCATGTCCTGGCGATGACCAATCTTTCTTCGGTAGCCCTTGCGACGCTTGAACTTGATCACATGGAGCTTGTCAGTCTTGAATTCCTCGACCACCTCAGCGGAAACCGAGGCTCCATCGAGGTAGGGGCGACCGACTCGAGCCGCATCATCCGAGCTGTTGTCACCGATGGCCAGGACCTTATCGAAGAGCAGAGTAGAACCCTCTTCCCCTTCGCGGTGATCAATTTCGATCACGTCCCCTTCGGATACCTTGATCTGAGTGCCACTGTCTTCGATGATCGCGTACACGTTCTGCTCCTGATGGCTGGGCCGTCTGAACCGACGGTGAATCGAGAAGGGTACCGCTTCTGGGCCCGCAACTCAAGTAGGCCCACTGCTGATTACCCCACTGTGGGGGTTTCAACCCAGGGAAGTGGCCTGCCCGAGGCTTTTGAGGCCTCAAGCCAACTCGAGCAGCTGGGGCACTCGCCACAGGGTGCGTGACCCGCGTGCTGGCAGCTCCAACATGCTCCGAGGGGGGCCCCCAGAGCCGAAGCGAGATCAAGTACCTGCCCTGCAGTGAGATCCAACAACGGGAGGTCGAAGTGAACCAGGTAGGAAGGCTGGCTGTATCGAGCAACTCCGGCAAGGTGGTCCACCAAGGCCAGGGTGTCGGCAATGGCGTCAGGGTTCATTGTGCAGCGATGCCCCCACAGGATGGTTCCTTGAGGCCCGGCCAAGTCAAGCGCTTTCACCAGCCCCAGGCGTCCAACTGAAGCCTGAAGTTCGGTAGATGAGGGGGTGCATCCGAGGAATTCGAACTGTCGCTCAATTGCCTGCTGAAGGGAATGATTTTCGGCGCTTTCGCTGCGTTCAAAGAATGAGAGGGCGAGCACCTTTGCCGATTGGTTGTTGGCCTCGATGCGATCCATCGCGATCGCCGCGCAGGTGAGCGATTCGATGCTTCCATCAACAAGGACCACGGTGCGCGGAGACGTGTCGAGCATGTTGGTGATTCCTTCAGAAGTGCCCGTGAATCAGGTGATCCGTGTAGTGAACTGCCGACAGACTCGCTTTTTACGATGTCGATCAGGCGAAAACCCTGAGAATTGTTCCTCGCTGTCGATCAGCAGGATAGGGTACTGCTGATGAGTTCATCGCGCACATCCAGCCCTGATTCCCTCTTCACCGGGAACCACTTGGAACTGGCCCGAGTGGGTGCCTGGGAGTTTGTCCGCCGGACGAAGGGGGCCGGAGTCGTTGGCGTGGCCGGGATGACTCCAGAACGAGAAGTCCTTCTGGTCGAACAATTGCGACCGCCACTGGGCGCGATTGTGATTGAGTTGCCGGCAGGTTTGGTTGGTGACGAGCATGAGGAAACCCCACTTGAGGCCGCACGTCGGGAACTTCTCGAAGAAACGGGGTACACCGCGCCGCTCAGCCATTTTGAATGGTTGATGGCAGGGCCAAGCAGCAGCGGGCTCACCAATGAACTGGTTGACATCGTGCGGGCTAAAGACCTGGTGAAAGCGTCCGCAGGAGGTGGAGTCGGAGACGAGCGGATCAGGGTCCACCTGGTTCCCCTGGTTGAACTGAACCCGTGGATCCATGAGCGGATTGATGAGGGGATGTTGATTGATTTCAAGGTGAGGCTTCTGCCGCACTTCCTATCGGAGGAGGTTTGAACATGAAGAAGGTTCTTCTGTTAGTTGGGCTTCTGGCGGTACTGTCTTCGTGCAAACAGAGGGAGTACCGGGTGACAATGCGCGAACAGTCCGGAAGTCCGCAGCGCATGTTCAGTGACAACGCCCCGTCCAGTCGGGAACTGAGGAGTCTGAAGGAAAGTTACGGACATGAGCCTCTGGCCAATTCCACAGGAGGAGGGGCGTACTTCGAAGCCACGTTCGATGACTCCTTGCCCGTGGAGCTTGAAGGGGTCAATGGATGGAGTCGTCTCGAGGGTGGCCTCGGAGACACCCTCTTTTGGTTTGAACGCCCCACCGGCTCGAAGTTTGCTTGGCCTGAACTCGTGCGCAGGGTCGAATCCGGGATTCTCTGGCTTCGAATCATGAAACAATGGGCAATCGAGGAGTTTGGCAGCGGGCGTTCAGAAGTCATTGAGGCATTCTTCGAGGACCGGGTGATCCCCGGGGTTGTGGATGGATACCTGAGATTCATTGGTGCCGGAGCGGTGATGGGTTCCCAGCGTGTGGGGTTTGGACTTCGAAAGCCGGAATCCGATGGAGAACTGACTCCGGATGAATTCTTCCGGCTGCAAGTGCTGGTTCCGATCATCATCGATATTTCTAGGGAATCCAAGATGACGCCCGAAGAGCTTCACATGGGCGTGCTCATGGGATTAGATGGAGTCTCTTCTCAATCGGAACGCAGAAAAGCCTGGCGAAAAGCTGGTGAAGAGGTGGCCTTGCGATTTATTCGCGAGATCGACCCTGAGCGGACAGAGCTCTCCTGGAGCGAAGTCCGTGGATGGGGTGTCTCCCTGCTGTGGTATGCGGCCCAGCCTGTGAAATATCGAGAGCTCATGCTGGAATCACCCGTGATCACGGAGTCCGAGAAAGCAACCCTGAGAGATGGTGGAGTCGTTTTCCCCCCCATGCCCTTCGGAGTGCGAGTCCTGGGGGGCAGGTCCGGTTCGAGTATGACATTTGAACTCGAGCCCAAAGCAGTGCCCTATCTGAGCAATGGCCGAGTCATGCCATCAAATGAGACAAACGAGGGTTATGAACAGGTTGTGTATCGAATGCGTCTTTCCCCGCCAGATGAAGGCCCACTCTTTGGGGCACCTCCTGCGTATGCGTTCTGGTCAGTTCCCACAGTACCTGTACAAGAGGCGATCTTTGGCAAGGTCGCTCTTGAAGGAATGGACCTTGCAGTGGTCATTGGGTGGGAACGATTGCTCGAGGAATCAGCCCTTTCGCGGTGGACTGCTGCCGTCGAACAGGCGGTCCAGGAGGGTGGCCCTGAGCCGCTTTGGTCTGCATTGAAGACCATCGAGCTGTCCCCTCCCGGGCGTCTCCGTGAGCTGCTGGAGCCCTCAGGAGGACCCTTGGAGGACTAGCTCCCCCATCGGTGCTGCTCAGGGACTACCACGGCAAGCCATGAAGACCAGGCCGCAGAAAACGGCATGATTATCGGTCCCACTGTGGATTTACCACTTATTGTGGATCCTGCTGGTTGATTCGCCGAAAACGCCGAACAGAGTGCCTCCGAATCACGTCATTACAGGTATTTAGATCTATGGATGAGGGCGCACGTCTACTATCGTTGTTTGATGGACGTTTTTCATTTTATTACGTTTCACTAAGAGCTGTTCAATTCTGGAGTTGCCAAGCGGATGCCAAAGTACAACGCCACCCTTCTTCTCAGTGCCTGTGGGCTGATTCTCTCTGGAGTTCCCGCTACGGGCCTGGCTTCAGTGCCACTTCCAGCTTCGGCACCGCCCGACAAGGCGCCTGACTTTCCATCGTTTGATTCGGTTTCGAAGGGATTCACCGAAGTCCGCTCGACTGAGGACGGAGTCAAACCGCTCTATCGGCTCTGGGTGAATGAGAAGACCCAGCAGGTCCTGGCGGAACTGCCACGTGATTACCAAAAGCGAATGGTCTTCCTTGGGTGGACGGTCTCCAGCGGCGTTCCAATGGCCGGCGTCCAAAGTGGCTCTCTTTATGGAACTTGGAAGCGATTCGGCAAGCAGCTCGCTCTGGTCGAGCCCAATGTTGAAGTTCGATCCACTGGCGACCGAGAAAGCAAGTCTGCCCACAGGCGCGTCAATACCGACCGAGTCGTCCTGGATGTTCCAATCGTAGCGATGGGCCCCAACGGTGGCCCCATTATCAATGCAACGAATCTATTCGTTCGTGGAGCTGGCGATTTCTTTGGTGGCATCACCCGTGGGGCCAAAACGAATCTCGCCGTTGTGAAGAAGACAAAGGCCTTCCCGAGCAACACTGAATTGGCCTTTGAAATGCCGAATCGACAAGGGCGTTTCATCACCTTGGCCTACTCCATGAGAGACCTTCCCAAGTCCAATGGCTACAAGCCACGGGTCGCTGATCCGAGAGTCGGGTACTTCACGACCAGCTATCAGGACGTCGGTGATGCAGCCAAGGACTCTCCATGGAACCGATTGATCCATCGATGGCATGTTGAAAAGGCGGACAAGAACCTAGAGCTCAGCCCGCCCAAGCAGCCAATCGTCTTTTATCTCGAAAGTAAGATCCCTGTCCGCTACCGCCGTTGGGTTCGTGAAGGCGTCCTCGAGTGGAACAAGGCCTTTGAAGAAGTCGGCATCGTCAATGCAATCGAGGTCTACCAGCAGGATTCAAACACTCGGGCCCACATGGAGAAGGACCCCGAAGATGCTCGCTACAACTTCATCGTCTGGACGAATTCCAACATGGGCTTCGCAATCGGCCCAAGCCGAGTGCACCCCGAAACCGGGCAGATCCTCGACGCAGACGTGGTGATGGACGAGGGGTTCGTAAACTCCTGGGTGAAGACATGGGAAGACCGGCTGCCCGAACAGGCACTCGAAGGCATGGCTCCTGAGACGCTTTCCTGGCTGGGAGATCGGCCTCAATACGACCCCCGTGTCCTGCTGGCGAAGCCTGCAGAGCGTGAGACCACGACCCGAAAGTTGATGCGAGAAGCCGCAGCCATCCGCGCTGCTGGCGGCTCCATGATGCCCTCCGTTCTGAAACAACCGCGAGTTCTGGTCGCTGGTGACGGAGACATCGAGCATGAAACCGATCAGATGGCTCCCATCTGCACCAACGGGGCAATGAAGTCCATGAACATCGCCCTGATGCGAACCAGCCCGGCGCTCATGTCGGAGCTTCTCGGTCGGGACGCCTCCGAGGGGCAGCAGCTTGACGGAGTGCCCGAGTGGTACATCGGTCCCATGTTGCGCGACGTGATCATGCATGAAGTCGGCCACACTCTGGGACTTCGTCACAACTTCAAGGCTTCGGGTATCTACGACCTGTCTGAACAGCACAGTGAAGAGCTGCAGGGCCGTCCCATTGCTGGCAGCGTGATGGATTATCTTCCAGTCAACATCAACATGGAAGCCGGTGAGGTTCAGGGCCCATTCACAATGGAAACCCTTGGGCCCTACGACTACTGGGCGATTGAATTCGGCTACGGCTTCGGCGATCCGAAGGAAGTCGCCAAGCGATGTGCCGAGCCCCTGCTCAATTATGCCACGGATGAGGACACCTACGGTGCGGATCCCATGGCGCGTCGTTTCGACAATGGCAAGAACCCGCTTGATTATGCTGAAAATCAGATGAGACTGGTCAGGAAGCTCCGAGAGAATCTCCTCGACCGCATGGTCGAAGATGGTGAAAGCTGGGAGCAGGCTCGAAGTGGCTACGGGATGCTGTTGAGCATGCAGGTCGGCGCAAGTTCGATTGCAGCCAACTGGGTTGGTGGTTCAACCATCAATCGTGACCGAAGAGGCGATCCCGGTGACCGTGATCCAATCGAGCCAATCTCCGCTGACCAGCAGCGTGCGGCTCTGGACTTTGTGTTGAACACGATGATGCAAGACGAGTCATTCGGTCTCAGTCCGGAGTTGCTCAGGAAGATGCGCGTCGACAAGTGGTACGACGAAGGCGGCATGCGGGGCATCACTGATCAGGGGCCCTACGAGGTCCACGATCGTATCGGTGGTCTTCAGAGATCCGCCATGACAATGCTCTTGAATCCTGGAACACTCAACCGTGTCTACGACAACGAATATCGAGACACCGATCTTGAGAGCCCTCTGACCGTTCCTGAAGTGCTCACAACCGTTCATGCTTCAATCTGGAGTGAGCTCGAGGGTGAAGTCAACGAGACGTACAGCGCTCGCGATCCTTACATCTCAAGTCTTCGTCGGAACCTGCAGCGAGCACACCTCGAGCGAATGCTTGATATGGCTGGCCCAAGTAATGGATTTGGTGCGGTTTCCACCCCGGTCAGCACCCTGACTCGACGCCAGCTGCGTGACCTGCAGAGAGACCTCAAGGGTACGTTGGCTCGAAGTTCAAGGCTTGATCCATATACGGTCGCACATCTTCAAGACGCAGAGGTGATCATCAATCGCGCACTCGACTCGCAATACATCTACAACACCGACGACATCGGTGGCGGCGGCATGTCGCAGATGATGATGTTGTTTGGTGAAACCAAAGAGTGATCAGATTGCGGATTCCCCTTCGCACGACGACATTGCAACAACTCGCGCCCGGCAATCAT
>NHEC01000015.1 GCA_002171655.1 Planctomycetes bacterium TMED75 | reverse complement strand
TTCCGATTTACGGGGTTCTTTTTCAGGATGTTCCATGCTTTAACAATCTCGTACTAGGCAAGTTATCGGCCAAAGAGTAGATCCTTGAAAACGGATCTAAATAAATCGTATGGATTAGATAATTACAAAGAAGGGGAACAGGTTCTAACGAGGAGTTTTTCGTTCTTGAATCGTTTGTGAAAAGAGGGAATCTATAGTTTTTTTAGAGCGAGTTAATGAGGTGCTTTGGTAAATCAGCATCTAATGTTTAAACTATTTGTATAAGATCAAGTCGGATTTTTTCAGACAAATTTTAGATTAGTTTCGTTTCGGAACTGAAAAAGCTCAAATTCGTTGTCTCTAGTCGTGACATTTGGTCGTTTTGGCCTTCTGCTCTTAGGCCAAAACGCCGAGTCTATGAATTCAGAGTACAAGGATAATTTGGAGGGGTTTGTCGCTATGATTGAGAATGGACTAGACACTTCACCCAAGGAAGTTTTCCGCATCGTATACTGAAATCTTCATGTAAATTAGGGGTCACTCTTTGTGTTTATTCTCAGATGCGTTTGCTTTTCGAGGTACCAAAGCACTCGGACTCAGTCCGTCCGAGCGACTTCAATGAGTAAATCTTCGAGTTTGCGGGCCAGTTTTTTCGAATCGAAGTTTCTCGCTGCGCTCTCGCGAGCGGCTTTCCCTAATCTTGCCCGCTCGTTGTGGTTTTTTGAAAGTCGTGCTATATATTTAGACATGGTGTCTATATCGTATTGTTCAACAAGCAGACCGTTCACTTCATGTTCTATTTGGTCGACAATTCCTCCGCATCTGGTCGCGATGACTGGCAGTCCGCTAAGGCACGCTTCGGTTATTGAAACACCGAAGCCTTCTGACCAACCGTTGCTGTGGTTCACAGAATGCTGTAGAAAAATATGTGATTTCGACAGTATCTCTTTGACGAACGATTGGCTTCGATTTCCGTAGAAATGAATTTGATCAGCAATGCCTAGTTGTTTACTTTTCGAAACTAGTTTATCTCGCATGGGTCCATCGCCAAGAAAATGGAGGTGCATGCGTTTGTTGTTCAGGGCATTCCGAGAAAATGCCTGAAGTGTTTGCTCGACGCCTTTGATCGCTTCAAGTCTACCAACCACCACTAGATGACAGTTGGTAGAAGGTGTGTGTTTCAAGGACTTGTATTGGGAGGCGGGCGCACCGCATGGAATGATGTGGATCCTTTCGGAGGGATAGCCGAGGTTTTGGAGGACTTTAGCCTGGTGCCTTCCGACTACAACCGCAGCGTCGAGGTTTTTTAAGTTAGCCTTGAGACTCCATCGGTACCATCTATCGGAACTGAGCAAAGAAGAGAGATCTAGTCCGTGAAAATGCACGACGACTTTAATATTTTTGGCCTTGGCTATTGGTAGCATCCGAAGTGCCCAATGGCCGAAATGGCATAGCATGACAGATGGGTTTTCGTGGTCTGCCAGATCCGTCAGAATTTTGCGCTCTGAACCGACCGTGCCGAAGAAATTACGATTCATTAGATTTTTGATACGCACTATCCATCGATAGTGACCATGCATTAGGTTCGCAGGCGAATGAATGAGCGCGAGCGGGCAAGTGACGGGGTAGTCCAATTCGTTTTCCCGTTCCCAACAAATTATTTTGGCATTGATGCGGTTGAGCGACTGGACTTGCCGCCAAAGCCAAGGTTCGCTTGCTCGGCCAATTGCCCTCGCAACAATCCAACATTTAACTCCGAGTTTTTGATAAGTTGGCAAGCTAGTTTTCATGTTCGATTCTGGGGACTATAAATTACTACGAAAGAGGGGGCTGCTGCACAATGATGTGGCCTGGCTGAGTTAGAGTGGAAGATTGTAAAACAACTTGTATTAAATCTTGTTTTATATTTATTGTTAAAAAGCACCAAGCACCAAGCACCAAGCACCAAGCACCAAGCACCAAGCACCAGAGGAGAGCCTCGCTATTTGGGTTCAACTAGACCAAAGATCCCGCGTCATAGCGGATGCCGATGGCTGCCATCTAGTTCTGGAGTAATGCGTAACGGTGTGGCTATTTTTTCGCCCACAAAATGCGGATTGGGATGACTCCTTGAATCAGACCATTTAAAAACGTTAGTCTGATAGCGCACCGTTCCAGATTCGGTTGTTTTTTAATGTTGCTATAGTAGTATATAATTAGTCTAATCGGTTGATTAGACGTTACGTTGAAGTCGTTTTTGCGTTATGTGATATTTCCAAGAGCAATTTTTCGATATTTGATATTTTTTCGATTACATCAAAGTCCCGTATCGCCTTAGTTTTAGCGCTTATCCCCATTTGTGCACACAAAGTAGGGTTGCATACGAGGTCCTGCATTCTGTGAGACATGGCGGCCTCGTCATTTTCGTCCACGAGAAAACCGTTCCTATCTTCATCAACTTGTTGGGTGATTCCTGCGTGGCGTGTTGATACTACAGGTAGACCAAGAGACATCGCTTCCGCAATAGAAACTGGCCAACCCTCCATGTCTCCGTTTTCGGCTGTTATTGAATGCTGCAAAAAGACCGAACTATTTCTCATAGTTTCAACAACGAATTGAGGAGAGCGTACACCCTTAAATGTAACCACATGACCCAGTTTAAGTTTTGAGACTAATGCTTGTGCGTCGGCCATAAGCGGTCCGTCGCCGATTATATCTAGGTTGATATTTGAATGGTTAGCGTAGCAACGAGCAAAGGCTTTGATAGTGAGCAAGGGGGCCTTTTTTTGTACGAGACGCCCTACCATCAAAAATTTGCATAGTTCCTGATCCTTGGTCGTGGTGGTCTGGTTAGGAATAGGTACTCCGCAGGGAATAATGTGAATTTTTGCGGGATCACATCCGAGATTAATTAGTGTTTCCCTTTGATACTCTGCAACAACAACGCATGCGGCAAAATGCGGTAAAGATCGCCGTAGGCTATTAAGATACCAACGATCTTTTAGTTTCGCACTGATGTCCGCGCCGTGGAAATGAACTACCAATGGAACGGCGAGAGCTTTAGCTGCCGAAAGTGCTAACAATCCGATGCTTCCATAGTGGCATAGCATGACTTTGGGAGTCTCCTTTTGGGCATAGCGTAAGAGGTGTGCTTTCTCTTCTTTTGAGGCTCCAAAACAATTGCCGGTAAAGATGCTAGCTACTTTAGATCTCCACTGCTTTAGTTTCAATGAGGTGGATAGTCCTGGGGGTAGTTCGTGGACTGTGAGGTTTGAAGTGGGGAATTCTTCTCTGTTTACATATTTCCAACATACAACTGACGGATTTAAGCTCGAGAAACCTGTCGCTTGCCGATAGAGCCATGTTTCACTGTGAACCCCAAAGCGGCGGGCGATTATCCACACATTAATTTTCTCGTTCGGCATATGATTCACCTATCGCCACTTCTATTATGCGCTTTTGTGTTTGGCATGGAATTCGTGAGAAGGAAAACAGTGTATTCTTCTTTTAGGTTCTTTGGGAGCCAGCGTCCAAGACTTTATATTTTCTTAAAGCTTGGTAGGACACAACGGACTAGATTTTTTATGGTTCTGTGATTTTTGAGCACCTGCCAATTTATATACATTGCCTGTCTGAGGTCGCCGTTTTCGGCAAGATTGGCTGCAATATTGTTTTGTATATTCGCTAAATTGTGCCTGATCAATGGATGGATCATTTTTAATTTGTTATCGGGTATTTTCAGCCATTGCTCGAGAATTCGCTTCTTTGTTCGGAGTCGGTAAAGGCTTTTCATGTCGTATTGGTTCGTGAGGCCTTCGGCTCGAGTAGGTGTGCGATCTATTTCGACGAGCGGTTCGAGGATAAAGCTGAAGTCACTGGTGAGAGAGAGTCGAAAAATAAGGTCAATATCTTGAGCGACTCGCAGGCTCGGGTCGAGCGGAAATACCTGTTCAATACAGCTCCGGTGTGCGATGAGGGTCTGCATGAATATCCCGTTGGGATCTTTGGCAAGTACCTGGAAAGTGTCCTTGAGCCTTCCTTGCTTCGTTAGAATCTTGTCGAAGCCGCGTATTTGGAAATTAGTACAGGTTAGATTAGGATGATTGATGAAGTGGGAGTCAGAGACGCAGACGAGTGTCTCTCTTTCTTGCTCCAGGAGTTTAAATTGAACCTCTAACTTGTGTGGGACCCAAAAGTCGTCGGAGTCGTTGAATGCGATCCACTCATTATTCGCTGCAACCACGCCGGCGTTTAGAGCAGCACTCTTGCCTTGGTTTTGCTGATTGATAAGCAGGTAGCTCGTTTGACTGCTTTGGGCCGCTATCCATTTTTCTATTACCGCGACGCTCGCGTCAGTCGAGCCGTCGTCGACAAGAATGACTTCGCTGACCGGGAGGGTTTGGCCCGCTATGGAGTCAAGGCAGCCCAAAATGGTATCCTGACGATTGAAGACAGGTACAATGACGGATAGCTGGTGCCTGGGTTTGTCCATTAAACAGGAAGAGCTAGGCGTTGAGTTAAGCACTAAAAAGTTAGGGGAATGAAAAAATTAGCGATTTTATCTCATTTATAGACTGCTCGGTATCGTCTGTAGAGCCATCGTCGATGACAATGATTTCAAGAGGAGGGAGAGATTGATGAAAAACGCTTAAAAGCGTATCCTTTAGTAAGGGGCACGATTGTATGCTGGAATTAATACTGAGATTTGATTGAAATTCAACATGTATTGCAAAGAGACCAAGTCGGAGGCTTGCCAGGGGGATTTAGCGGAATTACCCGAACTGATCCATCGCTTTCGTTATTCTGGACTCATAAGCGATAATGTATAGGCTGCCACTCTCGATTCAAAAAGAGGCCGTAGGCCGATTGAAGACCCGGCAATGGTTGGGTCCGCCCCCCTCCAGCAGTTTCTAAGGGAACTCCAGTGGATTAATGGAGCCCAACGAGCGATGGGGCGATATATTGTTGTATATCCATCGCCAGTTTTCGATTTCCATTCGCGGTTCGGTCAAAGTCCAAAGTTGCTCACGGCTAAGGCATCCCTATCGAAAACGCGAGTTGAAGCTCTCCATACATCTATTTTGCGAAGGGCTTCTGGATCTTCTTCTTGGCAAGCCAGTGGGGTAGTCCGCGTTCTATGAACTCTGAACTGTTGTCGCTTTGGATGTGATAGGGCACTCGATGTCGCTTGATCAAGTTGGATAGAATTCGCTTGAAGGAGACCTGGTTTTCGAGACAGCGTGTAGCTAGATTTTAGTTGGTTTTTTGCAGTCGTTTAAATAAACGCGGTTTCGATTCTCTTGCTCTTCCTCTTAGAGGTTTCAAAAACTTCTGCTGGGTTAGTGGCGTCAAGCGAAGAGTGTCTTTGCAGCTTGTTGCATGACCCGAAGTAGGGCTTGAGGCCTTGCTTTAGCTAGACCATGTTCTCGCAGCCCCTTGAATTTGCCCTCTCGTACTTAACCGTATGCAGTAGTCTTTTGTCCTTGCCTACTTTGATGTCTAACTGAGAGGCTTTAACCACGGTTAGGCAGCTAGCTACACTGGGGTATTGGAATGAGCATGATTAGACGGGTGGCTGGGTATCTTAGACCCGCTATTTAGCTGATCGCCACTTTGACTCGATTCCTAGTGCCCTTTGTGCATAGGACTTGACTCCCTTTATTTTTTTTCTCCAACCGGAGTGATATCTAGGATCGGGATTCGCTTCTTGGACGAGGAATGCCATGTATTTGACGCGTTCTGCCCATTGGGCTAATGTTGTAACGTTATCGTTGATTGCACTGAGAGGGCGATTTTCCATGAACTTCTCATCGGTTTTTATTTCGCAAAATTGCGAACGAGGATCGTCCATATGTTCTTCGTGGATAAACGGGAAATACCATCCATTTTGCCAACCTCCTAAGGCTGTTCTAATGCAAAAACTGGTATATGATTCGCCTTCTGCAATTGGACCAAAATTATCAATGCATTCTCTTCTCAGAACGTAGCCACTGCCTTGTACCCAGGAGTTCTTCATAAGTTCGTGTCCACCATTTAAGTTGCAAATTTTTTTATTTGCAAGTTCGGGCACAAAATCTTCGTCATAAAAGCGCCAGCAACCGATTGCACCTAGGATTGGATTGATTTTGTGACATTGGAGTAGAGTTTGCGCCCAGCCATTGGGTAAAGAGCAATCGTCATCGACCTTTGAAACGAAAGGAGCGTCAGAGTTTTCCCAAAACCAATTGGTCGGCTCTCTTAGGCATTTGTTTTCAGGACTGTGTTCAAGCCTGTAAAACCTAGGATGCGTTGATAGGCTTCTAACGATATCGAGAGTTTCTTCGTGATTGCCATTATGCCATACCCACACTCGCATGGTTTCATCGCATGTATCTAGAAGCCGAGAAAGAGCCATTTTAGTGTACCCTGGGCGGTTATAAGTTATCATAAGGATATCTAACTTTATCTCGATTTTGGCCATTATATCTTTATGTTTTTCGGAGGAATTTGACTGAATAGTGAATCAATTAGATACAATTAGGAAGAGTTTCGCTGAAATCCTAGAAAAAATGGTGTATACACTATAGATCAATTCGTAGTTTTTGAGGATGGTTCGCTCGCGTTGGTAAGGGTTTCGAAGGAAAAATTCGCGATTAGTGCAATCAAGAGATAAAAAAGGACATACATTTGGTCGAAATATGATACAGAAACAAATGAGCTTGCATGGGTCGTGAGGACAGCGATTAAGCACCATACGGTAAAGGCCTTATGAGGCTCTGACTTGTTATCAAAGTACTTAACCGCTCGAAGGAGCTTTTTGACACTAATCCAGATTATTGCGATAAGAATCACGGGCAGTACTACGCCACCGGTAACGCCTAAGTGTAAATAGTAATTGACCATGTCGGTATGATTAGGGTTCCACGAGACACCCGTAGCCATCCAGTGGCGGGTATAGTCGGTGCCAAATAGCCACCAATCGCTGAAGTTCTGAAGCGACGATTCAATTAAGCGAGCTCTGAACCACCCGGTACTCCCTCCTGTGAAGTCGATACTATCAATAATGTAGTAAATAGGGCGTTCCATGTAGATGGATAAAAATATGATTATTGCAGGAGCTACCCATTTCGTATGGACAAGCATATTACGCCAACGCCAGAAATATACTACCCCAGACGCGAACAATGCTGCAGCTATTGGCCCGCTTGAATTTGATGCTACCGTAATAAGAACAGAGCCAAGTATGCCAATGTAGGCGAATTTTCTAGAGGTTTTAAAAAATGGGACAAACAAACAAATAGCAGCTGCCCCAGCAGTGCCTAAAAGAATTGGGTGCCCAAACGGGCCTCGTGCTCTAAACCCCTCCCTGATAATCGCTGAGGCTGAGCGAGCGCCGAAGTGAGAGTAGTAGAAGTTTTTCCCACTCGAAGCCTCGAGTATGGAAAAAATAGCTAGTGGTAATAGTGAAATAAGGAACGCGAATGCGAATCTTCTAATTAGATTAGGACCCTTTAGGAATGATTTACCATAGAAATAGCTACCCGCAATGTTGTAGAACAGTCCTAGGTTGTATGTATAAGGGTTGTAAGTTGCTTCTTTGTGGAAGGGGGCTGCTAACATGACAAAAAATCCAAAAAGAATAATGAGCCTATCTATAGGATTCTTCCATGAGATAATTGATTGACCAGAAAAAAGAGCCCTTAGAATACCGACTAGAATTATGAGGCGTATAGTTGTGAATTGACCAAAAAATTCAACATTACCTAGGTTGTAAGCAGCAATTAGGATGGGTAGGAATGCGTACTTCTTGGGTATAGCGAGCTGGGCTATCACCAGTCCGATGGAAACTGTGAGAAATATAGGAGACACTAACTTTTCGATTCGTATCTATAGAATATGGTAGATTAAAGTTTGATTATATCTCATATTCGATTGAAAGGTTGCAAAGGGATTAATTGATCTGCAAGGAGTCGGGTCTCATAGGTACCTTGATATAACGATATTCGTGCCACATGTCTGCGGCTAGTTTAGATATTCGGTTTGTGCCTCCAGTTTCTTTGTCTTTTTCAATCTCCCAATAACGATCGAAATAGTCAAAAATGGGAGGATGATTCCATTCGTCTTCAAACTCCATTATTCTGGCGGCGAGAATGAGCCCGATTTGAGACCCACCCACCACAGTACGGTAAATCGCTGACCAAGCTTTGTTATCACCATTGGGAAATGTTCTATGTTGAATGCCCCATTCTGCTAACCCTATGTCGCTTGTAGAGTACGGTATGGCTACCCCATTGCGCTGGTCAGGTTTCCATTTCGAGCCGTTTGTTATATCAATTGTTCTCTGATTTACGTAGAAAGTCTGTTGGTCTTCGCCAAAGATAAGATATTTTTTCGCGTCGCCGTATTCTAGTATTTCCAGATCGTTTAGAGCTTTAGCAGCAAGGATTAATATTATCTTACGTCCGTGATTGTGCCCTCCATTGTTTTGCCAAACGCCACCTGATTTTGCTGCTCCAAAAAGATCAATTCCGTATTGAACAAGTCTGACAAACAGTTTTTTCTTCTTTTCTTCCGAGAAGTTGAGTAGCAAACAGAAAATGCCTAGTTCTAATTGCTTGGCCATATCTCGGCCATACGAAGGCATGTTATTGCTGGGATGAAGATGTTGGGCCACCCATTGTGTTTGTAGTTCGTACCAAGTGCGTTCGAAGTAATCTTCCACTTTCGATATGTTCGGAACATTTAATCCGCGGTTTGGCTTTTTCAATGTTCTTAAAATGGAGTAATCTAGATTGGCAGCATTTCCACGAATTGTTTTGTCGGTGCCTGCGTAAGGTGGTCTGAATGAATCCTTCTGAGGAGCTGATTGAACGATGGTGAGAACTGCAAAATCAGCTAGTTGTGGCCGACGATTCTTTGAGGATTTAGAAGTGGCAGTTACAAATGACGAACCACTCGGTACGTTCAAAGGTAGGTTGTCCCCAATATTTAGATCCGCTTTCCAGCTTTTCGTGCTGCTATCGAAACCTTGACCTGCATTCTGACCAGCTACAGGATTTATCATACTCCCGTTTCTGTGCCAGGTGCCTTCTTTTAATTCGTAGGGGGGGCTTGTCGATGTTATCGTTACGCCACCTCCTCGTGAGTTTTCGACCACGTAGAAATCTCCATTTGCATATTGGCCTATTTCGTATTCGGCGTCGAAGTGCCAGGTTATCCCATGCCGTGTTACTGAAGTGGCTCCTTGGGAATGGTGCAGAAGACTAGTGATAATTAGGCTCAGTAAAAGGTGTATACTTGAAATTCTCATAGTGGTTTTGTGCGAGATATTTTGGTAGTAAGAATCCGAATACAAAGTGATTTGTGTCCAAGCAAAGGACATTGAGAGAAACTATATCGTAGGTTTGAATTTCGTTTTACAAGCCCAGTCCTCGAGTCCTATGGTCCAGCGGATAATCGTTAGCCATCGTTTTATGGATGTATTAGTACTGCTATGTTTATTGTTTAAAGATGAGAAGTACCATACCGTCAACAACGGTAAGCGGATGAAGGCATTTAGCATTGTTAAAAACTTGTATATGTTAGAAGCGGAACTGCCATGGTTGATTAGCAAGTAACGATTGAGTGATTCGCACATATGGACTGTAGAGAATTTGCTGAATTGCTGCGAGCTACTTCCCCCTCCATGATGTATGATCTCACACGCAGGGCAATGGTAGTTGCGTAGTCCTGCCTTTCGCGTTTTAAAACAAAGGTCCATATCTTCTGCGTACATGAAATAACACGAAGAAAACCCACCGATGTCATTAAAAAGGCTACTGCGAATTAGCATGCACGCTCCACTCACCGCCTCTACCTCGGTATCTTTTTGTGATGAATATGCTTTTGCCGTACCAAAGAAAGATGATTTCGGATATATACGTCTTGCCAATTCTGAATCTAGAAATTGATTGAGAGGTGTCGGTAAAGCGTGGACACTGCTAGTTTGAAGAGTGCCGTCGGAATTTAGGAGGCGAGCTCCCATAATGCCTAATTCAGGTGACCGGATAGCTGAAGAAACTAAATGATTTAATGCTCCGGGTTTTAGTTCAGTATCTGGATTGAGTAGAAGAAGATACTCACCTGACGCCTTGGTTGCTCCAAGATTGTTAGACTGCCCGAATCCAATATTGTTGTTAGCTTGAACAAATTCAACCCATGAAAATTCATTATTAATCATCTCATCACAACCATCAAAGGACCCACCATCAACAACGATTACTTGTGTGGCTAAACTGTCTCCGTTCTCTTGTATGCTTTTAAGGCACTTGCGGACGTAATTTTTGGAATTCCAATTTACGATAATGATTGAGAGAGTGAGCATGGTAAATATAAAATACTCAGTGTTTTATTTGGATATACCAAGAGCACGGCGTAAACGTATAAGTTGCTCATTTCGTGTGAATTTAATAATCTCATCGGGAACTCTTCTTCTGCGGCGTTGAAGCGCTGCTTGACAGTATCCCAGCCACCAGAGAAATGCCCCTAGTAAGGGAGGGCTGATCCGATACTTTCCGAGGCATTTTACAAATTCAAACAGGGGATGATAGCCGAGAGCGTAATCGCGGATTCCCATTTGCCATATACGACGCAGTTTCCCCCCTTTACTTACATTGCGGGGCTTCAAGTGGTCTACAACTAAACTGGTTACGAGTTTCGTGGTGAAGCCATTTTTTCGAGCGACAGCACAAGTTAGGCAATCCCAGCCGCCCTCTGGAACTGCTATGAGAGAACCTATGCTCTGAAAGCAAGATTTTCGAAAAAACTGAAGAGCACCGGGCACGTCTTTTCTATTCCGTGGGAAAACGTCCCTGGGTAGGCCCACGTCTATTGCGACTCCACCGGCCAAGCCTAGCTTCGGGTCGTCGTCAAATTCCTCGATTAGCTTCTTGAAATAGTCTGATTGAAATTCGAGATCGGAATCGAGGAGCCCGAGATATCTGTAATCATTGACGGAGATTTGATCGATTCCTAGTGTGGTATTTTCGACAACTGCGGCAAAACTCGGGTTTTTGCGTTCAGGGAGTTGAATGAGGCGAATCCAAGAATAATCATTGGTGGCTTCTTTTACGATAGTATCGGTATTGTCGGTAGAACCGTCACTTACGATTACCCATTCAAGTGGGCGAATTGTTTGATTAACGACTGATTGAATCGTCCGTCCAACAAAGAATTCTTCGTTTCGAACGGGTGTAACTAGAACGTAAGAGGCATCTCGCGCTGATTGCTGTTCGTCAATCATTAGTCTTTGATATTTAGGCACTGCGATTGCTGGGACGTTGGGGATGTTTGGCTGGTTTTATGGAGTGTTATTCACGACGGAATTGAGGTTTTATAGCTGATCGTCGCGAAGTCGCTTTTGTTTAGGGAAGTTTCAGTCAAGAAACACGCTAGAGAGTCGGGAGTTATGTTTATAGAAGAAGATTTAGTTCGTCTACCATCGTGTAAGAGGATGATGTCCCCTGGTTTCGAACTTTTTAGTAGTCTATTGGTAAGTTGCCTCTGATCCAGATTTGGACTGTAATCTTGAGGGTCATTAGTCCAGTAGATGAGGTCTAGTTCGTTGATAAGGCTGTAGGTAAGTGTGAGCAAATTAGCTTTTCCGTAGGGGGGGCGCCATAGGCTTGTAGGGGTTTGTTGGTGGTCGACTACCTTGTGTCCTTTCAGGAAGTCTTTAAATGAGGACCAAGGACCGTGCTTCCATGCATGGGTATGATAGTAGCTATGGCTTCCGATCGAATGGCCTTCTGCTCGAATGCGCAGAAGGATTTCCGGATACTTTTCGGCTGCTTCTCCTAGCAGGAAGAAGGTTGCTTTTATTTTGTATTCAGATAAAATGTCTAAAATTTTCGGTGTATGTATTGGGTCGGGTCCATCGTCGAAGGTAAGGTAAATTTTGGTCGGATCGATTCGTCTATTTATAACTGATTTCGAGATGAGGTTTCTTAGAAAAAACGGCAGCACGAATTGGAGTAGGACGATGGTTAAACAGAGTAGGGAAGGTATTGTTAGGAGGGTGCTCACGGGAGAATGGTTTCACTGTTCTGAATCAGCCTTTGAGCGAATCAGTTGCAATGAGCGAATTCGCTGATCCTTTTTGTTAATTCTCGTTCTGCAAACCTTGAAGATAAACTGTTGGTTTGCAGTTGGGCTGCATTTTGTAACTGGGTGGTTAGTTCGTCCTCGTTAAACGCGACGTTTATCTTTCCTAGGTCCAATAGACGGTTGGCGGTGGCGGTTTGGTGCTCGTTACGCGTTTCACCGAGGTGACCTAAGCGTGGCATTGTTAGGATCGTTTTTTGGTGCTTAAGAGCTGTTAGAATACTACCCATACCTGCGTGGGCTACTATAACGTCGGCCTCGTTCACTTTTTTGGTGTATTCTATTGGAGTTAGGATTTGGCAGTATTCCAGCGATTCGGGTTTCCATGATGTTCGCCCAATCTGAGCAAAAACAACATGCTCGGGATTCTTGGTAGCCCATTGGTCGATCATTTTTACCATACGATCGAAGGGGACGTCGCTGCCGACGGTTACAAAAATCCTAAAGGGTTTTTGTTTTCGGAGTTCGGAGTTCTGAGTTCTGAGTTCCGAAATCTGACTACTGACTTCAGACTTTTGTTCTTCGTTATCCGAACTCTGCTGTTCGGAAGCATCTCCCAGGACATTTCCAAAATAATGCGGGCCATCGGGCCTGGCTAGATGTTCCCATTGAGTTAGCCAAAGATCTGCGTAGTTTGCAACTCGATGGCCAGACATTGAGAGTTCCTCGGCGTTAGCGATACTATCAACCCAAATTGTCTTCTTCCCGAAAAGTTTGCCGATTCGAATTGCGAAAAAGCCAGGTGCTGCACCAGTGGAAATAATAACGTCGGGCCAAACTCGTAGAATGACCCAAAGGATCGATAAGGCACTCAGAAGCAGTTTGAATTTTTGATTACGGTTAGCGTTGATTATGGTTCGAAATCTCGCATCTTTTAAGTCAGATCGATAGTCAGTGTTCGTCGTGGCGTAGGTGACATCGCAACTTTCGAAAGCTGGTTGTAGTCGCAGCATTTGAATCCAGTGGCCGCCGGCGGAGGAAAGGGCTAGAACTCTTTGTTTTCGGACTGTAGATCGCTGATCACTAATCACTAATCTTTGATTGAGAGTATTAGGCATGGTAGATCTGATTACCAAAGGGAGCTTTGTTTTGAGCTGGAGGTCTCCCGCCTCTATTGCTGGGTTCCGACGTTGGGGAGAGTTCCCACAGCGTGGGTCGGGGCGTTGGTCTCTGTCCACGCTGGATTGCAAATCGCCAGTCGTGCTGGGTAAATAATCAGTTGATCTTGAAGGTATTTTGCGAATTCCTTAGGACGATTGGATGTCTATCTTGGATCATCAAGATAGTATGAAAGAGCTCAGTTTTATCGTTAGTAAATGACCTGCGAAGCGTCCGATGGTACTGTCGCTGGAGATGCTTCCTAAGTGATTCAATGCGACCACGAGGTCGTGTTCGTCAAAAACTACGTTCAACTCAACTTGCCTAGAGAGGTATTTCGCCGTGGCAGTTTGATGTTCGTTGCGGTTTTCGCCAAGGCTGGCGAGTTTAGGCATGACAAGTGTTGGTTTTTGATGTGTTAGCGAAATTATGATGGTTCCTATGCCTGCGTGGGCGATGATTAGCGAAGACGATTTGACGTGTTCGATGAATTCTTGAGGAGTCAGAAATTTGGAGTACTTGAGGTGAGTGGGCTGGTAGTCGGCTTCCCCTATTTGAGCGAAGATTTCATGAGTTGGGTTGTTCGCTGCCCACCGATCGACGATTTTAACCATTCGGTCGAAATGTTGGTCGGTGCCGACGGTCACGAAGATCCTTGATCTCCTATTGTGGATTGAGGATTGAGAATTGCTAATTGGAGTGAATTGCTCTTCGGTGGGGTTATGGGGGGCTATCTTCGACTTTTGAGCTCGGTATTCAGAATCGTCTTCTAGTACATTACCGCAGTAATGGGGGCCTTCGGGTTTCGCGAGATGCTCCCATTGAGTGAGCCAATGAGTTGCGTATTTTCCGGCTTTTCGTCCGGACATAGAGAGCTCTTCAGCGTTAGCGATGCTATCTAGCCAGATTGTTTTTTTCCCAAGGAATTTGCCGATTAACAAGGCGAAAAATCCAGGGGCGGCTCCGGTTGATAGGATTGCATGAGGACGTTCTTTTAGAATGAGGCAGGCGATACTAAAGAACGATAGAATGAGTTTGAGCTTCTGATCTCGGTTTGAATCAACGATGACGCGGAATTTTGCTCCTTCAACTTCGGACTCGTAACCTTTGGATACTGTGGCATAGGTGATATCGCAATCTTTGAAAGCAGGACGTAGGCGTAAAAGTTGGACCCAATGGCCGCCACCCGAAGAGAGTGCTAAAACGCGGGGACGCGTTTTAGTGGAGGTCGGAGATCGGTGATCTGAAGTCTGCTTTTTCAAGGTTGAGGTTGAGGTTGGTCGTGGGTCGCTTCTGAGCTATGCAGGGTTCTTGGAAAAGGACGGAGAACTGAGGTCGCTTAATTACGTTTCTTGCTCTGTCTTTTTTGATCTCAGATTTTTGCTCTCGGATCTCAGACTTCTGACCGAGAATCTCGATGCATAGCGTCAAGAGGCTCCGCGGCCTAGGAGGACGGTGGGGATAGTAAGTAGTAGAATTTTGATATCGAGCCAGATGGACCAATTATTGATGTACTGCTTGTCGAGTTCCATCCACTCTTCGAAACTGAGGTTGTTGCGTCCGCTTACTTGCCAAAGGCAGGTGATACCGGGCTTTATCGAAATGCGTTTTCGGAAAAGCCAATCGTATTGCTCGACTTCGCCAAAAAGCGGAGGGCGTGGTCCGACTAGGGAAATATCGCCGACAAGGGCGTTCCAGAGCTGGGGCAGCTCGTCGATACTGGTCTTTCGGATGAATCTTCCGACTCGGGTTATGCGCGGGTCTTTCTTGATTTTGAAGACGGGGCCGTCGACTTCGTTTTGTTCTGCGAGCTGGGCCTTTAGCTCTTCGGCATTGACCACCATGGAGCGGAATTTGAGCAGCTTGAAACTGCGCTTGTTCATGCCGACGCGTTCTTGGGCGAAGAAAATGGGGCCTTTGCTATCTAGCTTCACGAGTAGGGCAACGAGAGCGAATAGCGGGCTTAGGAGGATTAGAATTAGCGCTGATCCCGCCAAGTCCATGAATCGCTTGACGAGAAGTTGGAGGACGTGTCGTTCTCGAAAGAAAGTTAAGACGTAGCAGCCTTCGTAGGTTTCTAGATGGAGAGTCTTCAAGATGTGTGCGTGTTTCGAGCTAGGAGTGTAGCGTACGACGACGCCGAGTTCGTATCCGAGGCGGACGATTTCCAAAACCTGCTCGACATTCTTCTCGAAAGGGAGGGCGATGAGAACTTCATCGATACGCTCTTTTTCGAGAATCACCTCGAGGTCCGCTAATGTTCCAAGCAATTCTAGCGAACTCTGCGATGCCTCTTCATCGTTCAGCGCTATATAGCCGCTAATGCGATATCCAAGTTCGCGATTTTTGGCGATGCGTTGGCTTAATTCGATGGTATCCGGGTCGGTTCCCACGATAAGCACGTTGCGCTTATTGGAATCGATTTGCCGTGTCAGAACTAAAAGCAGCCTGACAACGACTCGGGCGATTATTCCAAAAATCAAATTGAGGGACCAGAATACCGCGATTGATTTGAGCCCAAGCGTCTCGAATTCAAAAATGGCACCTGCGAGTAGCAGCAGGAACGCCGTGGCTGTGCTGGCTTTGGCATGCCCATAGATTTGCTGGTAGAGACTCACGAATCGATTCGTATCGTACTTGACAAATCGATTGAAAAGGATCGTCCACGCAATCAGCATGGCTATTAGACCGACGGATTCGATGAGCTTGTACTCGCGTTGGAATATGATGGGAATCTGTATCCAACTCGTAACGCCCTTTGCGAGAGCGACGGTAACGAATAGGCTGACGGCCAGTACGAACTGGTCGTAAATACGCAATCCGTGAATGAATACCTTATGTCTTAATCTAATCATCTATTGATGAATTGCTGAGGTCTGAAGTCAGAAGTTGGAGATCTGAAGGCGGTGCCTATTTCTTTTGAAGGAATGTTGTTGGGTTTTGGATCATTTAACCGAGCATGGACCTGATGTGTCTGCACTTTTTTGAAAGGTTTTCGTGGGTTTGTTGGTTAATGTACTCCGCATCTAATACAAAATCTAGCCAAGTATCCGTTTCACTCGCTTCGCGATCCACGTCTGCAAGCTTGCTTGTAAATGGGCTTCGTATCTTCGTTTGGCCCATGCTTCCCTTAAGTGTGCACAAACGGATCTCGAAGATCGTCTAATCTGGTCGGTTGGTGCGTCGGTTTCTTCTTTGGGAAACGATTTGCTGATTCTCAATATCTCGGTCGCGAGCTTACATGCCAACTCGTAGGATTCTAAGTCTTTCGCGGAACGAATGAGAATTTTTCTGGTATTGGTTTGAAACGGAGATCCGAGGTCTTAGGATTGGTTATAAAATTGGGTCTCGAATCTCCTATTTCAGAACTCCGATTCCTGGTCGAAATCGTGAAGCGACTTCGCCGGGAGTGGCGTGCCAGTACTGGCCGCCATAGGCGGCTTTGACGTGTTCTAAATATTCTTTGTACAGAGAGACTGGATAAGTAGACGGACTGCCGTTTTCGTTAAAGTCGATATAATCTGGGTGGACGTTCATAAAGGCCATGCCACCGTTCTGGGAGAGCCAAGCGATCTTTTCTTTCCAGATCTTGTTGGTCTTCTCTTTTAGGAGAAGGTAAAGAGTAGAGTCTTGTGGGAGAGTGTAAGGGATTTCTACGTAGCCGTCGAGTGAAGGGGGAAGGGTTGAACTCGATTCTTGAGTTCTGTGTTCCGAAGTCTGAGGTCTGCCCTCCGGCTTCTGTTCTCCGACTTCTGGTCTCTGACTGCCGATTTCAGGATGTTTTGGGACCCAAAACGGAAAGATGGTTTTAACACCGTCGGGCTGCGGTTCGAAGGGGTCTGTGTCGAAAGTGGAGGCGTCGTAGGCGATGTTCAGAGCGTGTAGCCAATTGAGGTTGTGGTGCATGAGGGGCGACCGGAAGCCGGTTGCGCCCCAGTCTTTTAGATACTTGTTGATTTTCTTGGACCGAAGATTGAATCTCACTAAGCTATTGTAGAGTTTTCCGTCGTGGTGGAGTCCGTGGACGCCTACTTCGAAACCTCGAGCTTTTAAATCCTTTATCAATTGATCGCTTGTGCGGTATTGGCCTTCGGGGATGAAGTTTACAACGGATCGAAATCCGAGGCTTTCTTCGAGATCGACAAGGGGGCCTATTTTATCGTAGCCAATTTGAGTCTCTACGTCGTGAGAAAGTACGAAGGCGAAACCTTTGTCGTCGGGCCATCCGGACCAATCGGATGGAGGAAGGGATGTGGACGGATCAATGGGCCAAGTGGCCTGGTAACGTTGGCGTTTTCGAAAGGCGAAAACACGGCGAATGGCCATTCGGAAGCCCCAGGGCAAGAAGGGTTTGGCGTGGTAGTAAAGCTTGAGTCGGAACATAGTTCGCGGAGCGACGATGCTTGGATTGCTGATTGGGCGATTCGCTGATGAGCAATTTCTTAACCGCGGAGGACGCATAGTCTGCGGAGTGATTGGGTTGGGCTGTCTGTAGATGGGTGATGAGTAATTGGCGATCTAAAGTAGTCGCCGAAGTTACAACGAAGGCCGCTCAAGCGGTTTTTGTTGTGCCTTTTCGTGGCAATATCTGATGTGGATTTTGCCGTGCTGAATACCTAAAAAGCTATGGCCTACCAGCTTAACGACCCAAAGCACTCGTCCCGCCCGCGGGACTAAAGATCTCCCAAGTATTCTTCTTGGAGGCGTTGGGGGACGTAGCTTTTGGTTTTGTTGAGGATGGCCCCTATGTTTTCGTTTGTTTTTAGAAGCAATTCGGTGGCGCGGGCTACGACGTCTTTGTTGGCCTTCTCGGATTCGATGACAAGAAAGACGGCGTCCATAAAGCTAGCGAGGCGTGGAGTCACACTGATTGGGCTTACCGCGGGCATATCGAAAATAATATAGTCGAACTCGCTGGTCTTGAGTTTGGGGACGATTTCGTTGAAGCGATTGGGCAATATTTTTGGCAGTTTTAACCCATTTGTTCCTTCGGCGGCAACGACGAGTTTGGCCTCGTTTTTCTTTCCGGTCACCGGTCCTCCTCCGAGGAGTTCATCTAAATCGGCAATGTTTTTGCCAAGGTAAAATTGTTGAGCGGATTCGCTACCTAGATTCATGTCAACGAGCAGTACGTTGCCTTCGCCTGTCTCCGAGAGTGTGGCGGCCAGACCCGCAGCCATGGTGGTTGTCCCTGGGGCAACCCCGATCCCCGTTAGGCCGATAAGCTTGGGCTTATGGGTCATTCCACGGCCTTCGAAAAAGCCGATAAGGCGATCGCGCAGGGCTTCATAGTACGAGTGGAGCGCGTGATCTACTTCCCATGGGTTGGCTGGGGAAGAGGCTTCCATATTGGCCACGGCAACGGCTCCAAAACGATCTGGCTGGGATTTCGCGGCAGCCACAAGGGTTGGCGATTTAGGCTGGTAGCTGCTCTTAGAGGGTTTGGCTTTGGTTCGTTTCTCGCGATCGAGCACATTCTGCTGGCCCGTATTTTTGAGCAGCTTCCGGTACGCTCGGCTTTTCGTGTCGGGAATGGATAGGAAGAGCGGAATTTTAAGGCTTCGTTTAACGTCGATGGGGCGCTTGATGGACTGATCTAAAAACAATTCGAATCCCAAAGCCCAAGCGAGAGGAATGGCAATACATCCCAAAAGGGCTCCCAGGGAGACTTGTAGTTTCATTTTCTCACTCCCTTCAACGGCTGGAGTTGGTTGTTGTACAATTCCAATGTTGTTGATGCGCCCTGCTCCAAAGGCTTCGTCGATTTTCGCTTTTTCTCTGGATTGAGAAAAGTATCTATAGTTTTGCTCCTCGATCGCTTTGCGTCGATTTAACTCCTCTATTTCCGTTTGAACGGACCTCAATTGTTCGGTCTCTGCAACGATTTGCTCGTATTGCGAATTGAGCATAGCGATTTTCGCTTCCAATGCGTACGTTTGAATGATGTTGGAGCTGAAGTCTATCGGCTTCCCTCTCTCCCCTGGCACGAAAGGAGAATTTGAATCGGTTAGTATGGGATGGGTTTGTTCCAATTCTTCTATTTCAAGTTCTAATGCATTTATTTGAGATCGAACTGCCACAACCAGTATATTTTCATCGGTATATTGGAGTAGCATATCCTGCTCTCTGCGTTTTATTACATCCAGCCGGGCCTGAAGCGAACCATAGGACTGCAAGACTCCCGGGTCGATAGCTTCCTCCACCTGGAAGTTGTCCACTGTCTCTTGGGGTGAATTGCCCTCCACCCTTTGAGTGGAGAGTCTTTGCAATTCACTTAGAGTGGCTTTCCTTGAAGCGAGCTCGGCATTGCTGCTGAGTAAGGCATCTTTTATTCTTGAGGCCTTTTGATCCTGATCTCTTTGGGCTCCTGTAAATGAAATTACTCCTGCGCGTCGGAGAGCATTCTGCAGTTCCTCATCCGTGCGTGCGAGTCGAGCACGATATTGCTCGGCTTGTTGATTTACGAAGCTGTCGAAAGAGCCGCTGGAGCGCGTTTCCAAATGTTTAGCCAAGTATAAATCGATCAATTCTTTAAGGACTGGTCGGACCAGTCGACTATTGGCGTTGGAAAATTCGACTGTGATGATACTGCTTCGGCGCGGTACACTTACACTGATTCCGGAGTTAATGATTTTGGCAGCCTTATTTTTTTCGTGCGCTAATTCAGGGTTATTGAGGATAACCGCAGGGCCAATCTTCTCGGCGATTTGAGAAGCCAGATCCATGCTCGTGATGATCTGCATTTCTGAGTTGATGATGGAGTCCCCCTGTTCTACGGTACGAACGTTGGCATTTTCACCCGCGGAAATTTGAGTTTGTGCTTGTTCAATGTAGCGAATGAAGAGACGAGATTGCGAAGAGTATACCTCTGGATAGAATTTGTAGACAAATGGTGCGACGACTATACCGATTACGGTAAAAAGAACAATCTTCACCTTATGCTTGAATAAGGCGTAAAAGATGTCGCCAGGTTTGATGGCAGCGGGTTCTGGAGCTAGGTTTGGATCGTTCATTGTATAGCCTTTGGCTAATTGAAGATTATTGTTTGAAAATTACTGATTGGATTTTTGCGAGTAACGTGTGGTGAGGATATGATTGATAGTGGAAGTAGAATGGAGTAACGGAAAATAGGTCCTCGTAGTCTATTAACGTCCCCGGATGGGGTTTATTAACTTTTTTGGAAGTCTTTTATAGGAGAATAGGGACCTTACCTGTGCTTCGGCAGAGTTCACGATCTTCGACGTACGACGTCGCTTTTTAAGCGACGTGTTTGTATAGGAGTTGACCAGCGAGACGGGATAGTGGAGTGGGGAGGATCTTGAAAATTTGGTTATGCCAGCCATGGGTTTGATCGGACTGGATTTCGATGGATTGGGTTTTGATGTTACGACGAACGTAAGGTAGTGTTTTTTCGGAGGATCCCCAGGCGAGCTTGAAACGTCTAAGACCCTTGTTTTCGAGGGAGGTTCGGCCGAAATCAAGTTGTTGGCAGCCGTTTTGGGCGAATGATTTGATGGCATTCCACATAACGAAGTTATTGGGACGCATGGCTTGAAAAGATTCGTTAGAGGCCCCGAATTTGTAGATGGCGTTTTGTTTGTGCTGCAAAAAGAGAGCCCCGGCGATTGGAGCGGATTTGTAGGTCGCGAGAAAAAGAGAACCCAGCCCCTGAGATAGAATTCTCTCTTGTATTGCTCGAAAGAACATCCAGGGCTGCGGAGGCATCCCATGACGCTTGCGCGTGAGACAGAGCAATTTGTAGAAGGATTTCAGGTTCTTCAAGCTGGATTCTTGATCGATTGATAATTCAGAGGCTTCTGCTTTTCGAATAGCTCGGCGATTTGAGGTGCTGAATTGCGAGAAGAGTGAGTTGGGGTTGGGGTTCAACGAAAGCTTGTGCGTGTAATGAACGAGGGAGGGGAGGGCATTTTTTTCGAGTACTGAAGCCGAGCGCGTTTCGAGCGATTCCCAGTTCTGCTTAGCCGCTAGGGTATAGACTTGGTCGAGCAGTAAAGGGAGATCGCCCTCGTCAAACAGGAGCGTTTGGCACTCGTCTGTAAAGGGAAGCGAAACCCCACGTTTTCCGGTGATCCAGCTGTCGACCTCCATGAAAACCGTCAGGGCTCTTGTAGTGTTTTGGTCAGTGAGAGCGATCGCTATAGGTAGATAGCCATAAGTCTCATTGAGGACCTTGAGCCAGGCAGATGTGTGGAAGAAGGAACATTGTGGAAAACGAGATACGAGGGCATCCCAGTCCGATCGCTCGAGGGGATTGAAGATAGAAATTTGAGAGCTCGAGAGCGATTCTCTGGCTATTTGTCGAGTAAAGCTAGTCATCCCATTTGGCTTGGTTCTCTACAGTGGCCTTGAGCGTTTCCGCAACATGGTTGATTTGATCCTGTGTGAGCTCGGGATACATCGGCAGAGAGAGGAGCTGCGAGCTAGAGCGTTCTGCACAAGGGAAGCTCCCCTCCACGTATCCAAGGTGTTGATAGGCCGGTTGTCGGTGGATGGGTATGGGATAGTGGATAGAACACCGAATGCCTTCTTGCGCGAGCGTTTCGATAGTTTGATCTCGATTGGGGACGCGAACAGCGTAGATGTGAAAGATGTGTCGGTTACAGGCGCTTTCCGAAGGAGTCTTCACGAGAGGGCATTCTCGGAGCAGTTCTGAGTAGAGTGCTGCGTGGGCACGGCGTTTTTCATTCGCCTCGTCTAGTCGCTGGAGTTTTACGCGAAGCACCGCAGCCTGGATTCCGTCCATTCTCGCGTTCCATCCAATATCTAAATGCTGGTGTTTTTTCGCCTGGCCGTGGTCTCGCAGGACTCGTAGCCGTCGGGCCAAGTCTGCGTCGTTAGTGGTCAACGCGCCTGCTTCGCCAAGCGCCCCGAGATTCTTGCCGGGGTAAAAGCTGAAACTTGCGCAGTCGCCGAGCGATCCCGAACGACGTCCTCGGTATTCCGCACCGGCAGCTTGGGCAGCGTCTTCCAAAACGAATAGGCCGTGGCACTTCCCAATTTCAACGATGGGATCGATGTCCGCGGGCTGGCCAAACAAGTGTACGGGGATGATGGCTTTGGAGTGCTCGGTGATCGCCGCCTCGATGAGCGAGACATCTATGTTGAGCGTTTCACCTGAAACATCGACGAACACGGGTTTGGCCCCTGTAAGGCTAATCGCCTCGGCGGTCGCGAAAAATGTGTTGGGGACGGTGATCACTTCGTCGCCGGGCCCTATCCCTTGGGCCTTGAGCGCGAGCCAAAGTGACTCTGTTCCACTCCCGACGCCGATGGCGTGGTCCGTCTGGCAGTATTGGGCGAAGGCGTTCTCAAAACGCTCCACAAAGGGCCCGCCTGAGAATGCGCTTGACTCAACGACTTCCTGAATTGCCTCCATCAGCTGGCGCTGAATCGGACAGTGGTGGGCGCTCAAGTCAAGGAATGGAACTTCCATGTGTTTTCGCGTGAGTGTCACTTTGGGCGAATTTGGATTGAACCGGCTTTGCTGGCACGCTGCCGCCATTTCGGTGCCTCAGGCAAATTTACTCTGAAGGATCGATTGGCTAGAACAGGCTGCGTGAATTTTTTCGAGAAGGACCCTTGGTAAGTAGACTTCAAGAGAAACCCCCGTAAATTACTTAATCGGATGGTAGAGCGAAGTGTAAAGCTGAAGAGCTGTTCTATTTTAAATGATTTTAGCGGCCTCTCTACCGTTTCTAATTTCAAATGCATCGGATCAGCTTCGCTCCCTGAATGGTTTCGGGTCGCAGTGGGCTACGATCTAATTAGGAAAGCTTGATAGGATTGTCCTCAGAGGGCTTTCAATTCTCGTGCTGGATTTCCGGCGACGACTGTCTGGGATGCTACGTTTTTAGTGACGACGCTGCCGGCTCCAACCATTGTCCCTTCGCCGATAATTACACCAGGAAGCAAAGTGCTCCCAGAACCGATAGAAGCGCCTTTCCTTACGATCGTTCGCTCGGTTTTCCAATCGGCATCTGTTTGAGGCGTCCCGCCTTCGTTGGTCGCTCTTGGAAACTTGTCATTCGTGAAAACGACATTGTGGCCG